>NZ_JBRCWE010000102.1:0-22028 GCF_053497555.1 Raineya sp.
ATGGCAATGATAGCGTATTTTAGTCAGTCAAATATTTTTTGGGTGCAGAGTGAGCGGGAAGTAGCGGGTGGAGGCTATGTAGATATAGAGCTATTTATCCGTCCCAATAACCCCAACACACATCATCAATTTGCCATTGAATTGAAATATTTGAAAAAAGAGCAAGAAAACCTGCTTGGAGACACAATGCAAGAAGCAAAAGAGCAAATTTTGAGTTATTACCAAAAGGATACGCTTTTGCAAAGCAAGAAAATGCTGAATTTGCTGGCAGTGGTAGTAGTGAAGGATAAAGTTTTTTGCGAAAAGGTAGAGCAAAAACATTTTCAGTAAAGAAACGTTTTACTCACAAAATAAATTAGAAATCAAATTCTCTAAGGCTTGTAAATCATTTTTAATCTTGGTATAAATTCACCCCAAAAACCCTAATGCTTATGAAATCCCTCTATTTCAAAGAAGAACACAATTTGTTTCGTGATAGTGTAAGAAAATTTTTACAAAAAGAGGTTGTTCCTTTCATCAATACTTGGGAGGAGGAAAGGCGTATCCCCAAAGAAATTTTCAAAAAAATGGGAGAACAAGGCTATTTAGGCTTGAATTTTCCTGCCGAATACGGAGGCGTAGGGGCAGATTTTTGGTATTCGGTGGTTTTTTTAGAAGAAATTGCCAAAGTAGGAGCAGGGGGCTTCCCAACAGCCGTAAGCGTACATCAGTATATGGCTATCAACCATATTTTTAGAGCAGGAAGCGATTTTCTGAAAGAAAAATATCTTGTGCCTGCGATTGCAGGTGAAAAAGTTGCGGCTTTGGGTATCAGTGAGCCCGGAGCAGGCTCCGATGTGGCATCTATACGCACCAAAGCTGTAAAAGACGGAGATTTTTACGTTATCAATGGTGCTAAAACTTTTATTACCAATGGCACTTATGGCGATTTTATTACGCTTGCGGTTTCTACCAATCCTGAAAACAAGGCGGGAGGAATTAGTTTGATAGTAGTGGATTTGGAGAGCGAAGGCATTACACGCACCAAACTCAAAAAAATGGGTTGGCATAGTTCCGATACTGCTGAAATTAGCTTTGATAATGTACGCGTACCCAAAGAAAATTTGGTAGGTGTTGAAAATTTTGGCTTTTACTACATAATGGAGAGTTTTCAGTTGGAGCGTTTGGTGGCGGGTATTATGGCGGTGGCGAGCTCAAAATGGATTTTGGAGGAAACTATACGCTATATGCACGAAAGAGAGGCTTTTGGCAGAAAGATAGCTAAATATCAAACCCTTCGTCATACGATTGCAGATTTAGCTACCGAGCTATACGCCGCCGAGCAAATGGTATATCATACTTGTTGGCTACAAAATGAAGGCGAGGTGGCTGTCAAGGAGTGTTCTATGGTAAAACTGCATTGTTCGGAACTTGCTAATAAAGTAGTTGATAGATGTTTGCAAGTTTTTGGAGGCTATGGCTATATGGAAGATTATTTGGTTTGCCGAGCTTATCGTGATGCTCGTGTGGGTACTATCGCGGGTGGAACTTCCGAGATTATGCGGGAAATTATTGCCAAAATGATGATTGATGATGTAGAATACAAGCCTGTTTATTCCTAAAAAATGCAAGAAGGAAGGTAACAGGGTTGCCTTCCTTACTCCAAGAGTTTTACACCTAAGTTTTTGATAGCAAGGTTTGAATAAAGGTTTTATTCAAATCTTTTTGACAAATCTATATGAAAGTCAAGTCTGAATGAATGACAAAAGTCAGATTTTGCAATGATTTTTTACTTCATTACTTGCACCCAACCTTTGCAAATAGCACCCGAAGGGGCTTCAAATTGATAGTAATACAGCCCGGCGACTATTTCTTTTTGTGTTCCCCATTCATTCTGATAGTTATCGGTTTTGTAAATGGGTTTGCCCCACCTATTCCAAATGGTGAGTTTTGCTCCTTTTTCCTCTATAACAAAAGTATCGTTGATGCCATCTCCATTAGGGGTTATGGTATTGGGTGGAATACGTAAAGAAGGAACTTCAAATTCCTTTTGCACAACTTTTTGGCATTTTCGGCTGGCATACGATAGGGTAACGGTGTAATTTTGCCCTTGCTCATCATTTTGGTTAGGGAAAGTATAAAGCGGTGGTTCAATACCTTGTAAAACCACACCATTGCTCAAAGTCCAAGTAACTCTATCATCAGTTACATCTAAAAGCAAGCTATCAGGTACAATAAGCCTAAATTTTACACTATACGGCGAAAAACAATCTTTTACCAAACGAACCTCATAATCTAACTCGGGAAGTTTATCTACTTTGATAACGATTTTGCGTTGAGCAGTACAGCTATCATTTTGAAGCGTAAGCGTGTAGGTAATATCCTCCAAAGGGGTAGCAATGGGATTGGGGATATTAGGATTATTGAGGTAAGTGGGTGGCGTCCATTGATAGCTTACCGCACCACTTGCCGATAGCTGGACACTAGAACCTTGACAAATCGAAAGGCTATCGGTAACAATAAAGCCGGGAATGGTAATATCATATTTCTGCTCTACTACCAAAGGCGATTTGCAAGAAGAGTTGTTGAAAATGGTAAGACGAACGGTGTAAATTCCTCCTTTTGTAAAATCAAAAAAGAAATCGCGTTGGGTATTTTGAGAGAAAATTAGATTTCCATTTTCATCAAAAATTTGCCATAAAAAACTTTGAGCTCCTACGGAAAGATTTTTGAAAAAAAGCCTATCTACACATACTACGCTATCTCTTTTGATAACCGCAAAGCCATTTTTGGGGTCTTGTGCCTGAAAATCTGCCGCAATATCAAAGGCAATCTTAAAAGCCGCATTGTTGCAGTTACTACTACCATTGCTCCTTGCCCAAGCTCCTTGGGTAGTAGGAAAGCCATTGGTGCCGCGGCAAGAAGCACAAACTACGTGATAAATGGTGCCGTCTTTAGAAAAACGACTGGTGCCGCCATCTACGTGGTCGCCGTTTTCATCACTTGAATTTTCACCAAAGAAAGTTGCGTAAATAATTCCTTGCATATCTTTCCGATACACTGCTAAATAAAAATCACTGCCATTTACACTATTTCGGCGGAAAGCATCGGGAGTAGTGGGCATATTGCGAACATCACTACCGTCGTTGTTTCCCCCAGAGGCTCTGTTGGTATTACCACCCCAGCCTGCAATGTAGATGTTTCCACAATTATTTTCAGTAACTACCATAAAAGCCGTAGGTGAAATATCAGGATTGCCGTCGCCTGCCCCTATACGCGTACTCCAAAGCGAAGTTGCAAGATTAGCGTCAATTTTATGAATAAACTGACCGCTGTTGGGGTTATTATACACACCTGCACTTACGGGATAATTGCCAAAAGTTTGCCCAAAAGCATATACATTTTGCTCAGCATCTAAATCTATCAGAAATACCATATCTGCCGCAGTAGTACCCAAGTAAGTAGCCTGTAAAAGCGTACCTGTGGGCGAAAATTTCGCTATAAATCCGTCATCATTGCCGCGAGCAGTAGCGTGCATACCGCCTGTGGTAGCAGGGAAATTGTTGCTTGTAGTACCACCGCCTACATATACTTCGCCTGTGGTATTGGTTTTGATAGAAAGTGCGAAATCAAGTCCGCTACCACCCAAATAAGTTCCCCAAAGGAAATTCAGGTTTTCGTCCATTTTTACTACCAATCCGTCTTGCGAGCCTTGCAGAGAGCCAGAAATACCTGAAATGCTATTGGAACGTGTTGTAGAGGCAATATACACGTTTTTGTTTTCATCAGTGTAAATATCACCTCGCAATTCATCGCCGTAATTATGGATAAAAGTGGTTGCAATATCACGAGGTTTGATACCGTCGTTGCCTGTACCTCCTATCAGGCGAGAGCGATTGAGAGAGCCGTTAGGATTGATTTTCATTACAAAAATATCGCTTCCATTCGCATATTCATTGCCCAAAAGATTTACACTACTGCCTCCTATGAAAGTTGAACCCATTGTTATAGGAAAATTGGTAGAAGAAGTAGTGCCTAAAATCAGCAGTCGGTTGTCTCTATCCACCACCAAGCTATGTGCTACTTCTGAGCTATTGCCACCAATGAAAATAAGTTGTTCTAAAATAGTTCCTGTGGCGTTGTAACGAAAAACTGCAATATCACTTCTTAAATCTTGGTCATTCAAGCCTCCTGAACCAATCTTGATAGCCCCTGTAAAGCGTGGAAAATCAGTGCCATACGTTGTACCTGCCGAATAGAGTTTGCCGTTGTTATCAAAAGTAGCGGTATTGCCCCAATTATCAGAACGCCCTCCCGAATAGGTTGAAAAAATAAGCTCGGGGTCTATGATAAGAGGATAATCTCTATGGTAGCCTTTGGGAAAATAAAAACTCACAATATTTTTTTTCAAAGCAAATTCCGTAGGGACTTCCACTTTTTTGCCCTCAATGATTTGATAGCTATAAGGTTTTTTTTCATACACACTGCCTACCGAAGTTTTAATTTCTAAAGAGCCATCTGGCAAGATTTCAACCGCATCAGCAAATTTGATGTGCATCTGAATTTTGCGGGCATCGGCTTGTGGCTTGACAATAAACTCATATTTCAGGTTTTCGCCTTTACTAAAAATTCGGTAGTCAATGTTTTTGTAAAGGTTGTGGTAGTAAAGTTCTTGGTAGCTTTTTACATCTGTTGCCCATTTTTTGGGATTATTGCCTTTGTAGAAAAAGTAACTTTCAGCATTACTGCGGCGGGCTTCTATGCGTGTGTGGGGGTTGGCTTTTAGGAAATCCACCACAAAACTATGAGCAGAAATACCATTTTGGGCTTCTTGTGGGTGAAGTTCAGGGTGTTTGCGATAAAAGAGTGCTTTGCCGTCGTAAAAGCTATATTGCAGGGCATTGGCATAAACAAACAGATAGCCATTATTGAGTTCGGCTCGGTAGCGAACTGTATCTTCCCACTGATGTTTGTTTTCTACAAAACGAATGGCGTTATCTATATTCAAAGCTGTTTGCTTAAAATTTTGAGCCAAAAGAGCTTGCAAAGCACTTAAACACAACGCAAGTAGCAGTCTGAATTTCATTGTTTTGAGGTTTATTCTACAAATGTAAGAAAAAGCAAAAATCAAGCCAAGACAATTGCTGTTTTCTTTTAGTATTGTATCCCAACTCAATCAGTTTTCTGAACCTTCCTTATTTACGTTCCAACAAAGCAATAAATTAAACTTTACAAATCTTGAAAATTGGTATACCTCAAAAAAATTCAAAAAAATCTTTGAATATTCATAAAAGTTTCTTAACTTTGAGGTAATCATAGCTGGTTGAAGGATAAAAGACCTGTTGCACTTTGTGGCAGGTCTTTTTTTTGCAAACATTTTTGGAATTATGGCAGTTATATGCGTAAGTTTGTGTCAAATTTTTAATAAATATCTTTGTTCAACCTCAAAATCATAGCGTTATGATACGATTAGTATTTTTTTTGCTGGCTCCCGTAGTTTTTTTTGCTTGCGTGCCTAAGAAGAAACTCAAAGAGTTGGAGGCAAAATATGCAAGTTTAGAAAAGCTCAACAAAGATTATGCTACTGACTTGGCTTCAACCAAAACGGCTCTGAATGCTTGCAACAACGATAAAGCAAGATTAGAAAGTGAAGTAAAGGAACTAAAAGAAATGAACGCCAAGCTCATTCGTCAAGTAACCGAAATGTCTACACTTTCTTCTGAACAGGCTAAAAATTTGCAAGTTTCTTTGGAGCAAATGAAAGAAAAAGATTTGCAAATCAAAACTTTGAACGAAGCTATCAACAAGCGTGATTCAATGACGATAGCTTTAGTTACACAACTCAAACGTGCCGTAGGTACAGATAACCAAGATATTGAAGTGAATGTAGAAAAAGCAGTGGTAATGATTAGCATTTCTGAAAAACTATTATTTAGGACAGGAAGCTACGAAATTCGTACCGATAACCCTCAAACACTTCGTCAGATAGAAGCTATTGCCGCCGTACTCAAAGACCGCCCCACTTTTGATGTTCTCATTGAAGGACACACTGATAACGTTCCTTTCAAAAGAAAGGGCGATATCTATGATAATTTGGATTTGAGCGTAAAAAGAGCCACTTCTCTTGCTCGTTTGCTATATCAGCGTATGGGTGTAAATCCTGCACGTCTTATTCCTGCGGGTAGAGGCGAGTTTGTGCCTTTGGTGGCTAATGATAATGATGAAAATCGTGCTAAAAACCGCCGTATCCGTGTGGTAGTTATGCCTAAAATTGAAGAGTTTTATGGTATGATTGAACAAGGTATGAAAGGTGGTAAATAGCAAGATACCTTGTTTTGTAATTAAAATTTTGTTATCTATGCGGCAACACTACTTTTTAGTAGTGTTGCCATTTTTTTAATTTCTGAAAAATCAAAAAAATCTTGACAGAATTTATGCAATTTATTCAATATTACAGCCAGGAGCGTATAGCCTACATTACGCTCAATCGTCCTGATAAACGTAATGCCCTCAATGAGCAAGTCGTTCAAGAGCTCAAAGATGCTTTTAGAAAAGCAGAAAAAGACGAAAACACCAAAGTAATTGTACTGCGTGCCGAGGGCAAAGTTTTTTGTGCAGGTGCCGATTTGGAATACTTGCAAACTTTGCAGAAAAATACTTACGAGCAAAATCTTGCAGATTCTTCTCATCTGAAAGAACTTTTTGAACTGATTTACACGCACCCCAAAGTAGTCATTGCTCAAATTCACGGACACGCCATTGCAGGAGGGGCAGGGCTTGCTACGGTTTGCGATTTCTCTTTTGCCGTTCCCGAAGCTCAATTTGGCTATACAGAAGTGAAAATAGGCTTTATTCCTGCAATTGTATCGGTATTTTTATTGCGTAAAATAGGAGAGGGCAGAGCCAAAGAGTTATTGCTTTCAGGAGATTTAATTACTGCTCAAAAAGCCTTTGAATATGGTTTAATCAATGAAATTGTACCTGCTGAAAATTTAGAAAAGAGGGTACGAGAGTTTGCTTTGCATCTTTGCAAAAGTAATTCGGCAATGAGTATGCAAGTTACGAAAAGTATGATAGCCCAGTTGCCTACAATGGCTATTACAGAAGCTCTCAATTTTGCCGCCCAGCAAAATGCTCTTGCTCGTCAAACCGCTGATTGCAAAAAAGGAATAGCCTCTTTTTTAGAAAAAAAACCTTTGGAATGGTAAAATCTTGGGATTGATAGCAGAAACGAGAAAAAGCAAGTAAGATTTTGAGTGTAGAAAAATTCAGTACAACAAAATGATACTTGCTTTTGCTCTCAACTGAATAAACTACTTTTCACTGATTACGGCTTTCATCAAGCCAAAAGCCAAAGGCATTTCAAAAAAATTGACGGAACAATTTAGCAATAATACTACTGCGGTTTGCGAGTTTTTATCAAAGGCTAAAAAACTGCAATATCCGCCTGTTGCCCCATTATGCCAGTGGTAGCCATTTTGTTTAAACCAAGCCAGCCCTATTTCATTTTGTTCGTTTTGAAAGGTTGTGCCAAGTGTTTTCTCAAAGGCTTTTTGAAGGGTAGTGTTGTTGGTTTTGAGTAAGTTTTGGGCATATAGAGCTATATCTGCAATACTGGAACGAATAGCTCCTGCCCCTGCCATTATATCAAAATCCCAAACTGGATTTTCTTCTTCTTTGTCATTATAGCCTTGAACCATAAAACTTTCCCATTTTTTATCAAATCGGGTATGGGTATGCTCCATTTTTAGCGGATTGAGTATTTTTTCTTTGAGCAGTGTTTCGTAGTCTTTCTGATACAGGCTTTCTAAAATAAATCCTGCAAGTCCGAAGGCTAAATTAGAGTATTCAAAAGATTTTTCAGGCTCGCGATAGGGCTTGAATTTTTTGAAAAAGAAAAGTAAATCGGCTTTTTTATAGGTTCTGAAAGGGTTTTTGGCTTCAAAATTTTCTTGAAAGCCAAAATTGAGAGGCATACGAGGCAAACCCGAAGTATGATTGAGTAAATTTTTTACAAGAATTGCTTTATTATTAAAGGCAAGACGAGGCAAGCTATCAGGTAAAAACTTACTTACTTCGTCTTCCAAACGCAACTTTCCTTCTTGTTCGGCAATAACGGCGAGTGTTGCTGTAAAAGTTTTCGTAATAGAGCCAATTTCGTAAATACTATTGTTGTTGGGTAATATTTTTGAACCTTTTTTTACCTCTCCGTAATGGTAAAAATGGGCTTTCCCGTTCTTGATGATAGCTACACTTGCCCCTACGGTGCCTTTGTTTTGCATAAGATAGCCCAAGTATTTATCTACTTTTTTATCCAACTCGGTTTTGAGCGGATTGGAGGAGGGGGCTTTTTCAGCTTTTTGAGGCTTAAAAAATAGCGTAGAAATTTTACCTTCTTTATCCGTAGCAAGATACATTACGAAAGGAGTTTGCTGACAATCAAGAAAATAACGATTACCTTCTTGATGCGTTACACTTCTGATTTGCAACATTTGGTTCATTAGGTCTTTGCTGTTAAGCAAAAATTTCTCTTCTGAGAGAGCTTTTTGAGCTTCTGCATTGAATAAAGCATATACCTCAGAAAACTTTTTTTCGTTGAATAGATTTTTTACTTTTTCGGCAAATTCTTTTGAGGGGACTTGGGCGAGGGCTATTTCAAAGAATAGGCTTAAAAGCAAGAAAAACGATATTTTTTTCATAAAGTTTGCATTAATTTTGAAAAAACATTCAAATTTGTCAAGAAAAAATTAACTTCGCAAAAAATATACCAAATAATGATGAAAAGAGTGCTTTACTGGCAACTGGTAGCTCTGTTATTCTTTTTTTCTTTGGCAAAAGGGCAAAACATCAAACTTAAAAAAACATCTCTTACGCCCGGTATCAGTATGCTTGTGCCTTCGGATTTTACGCCTATGCCCGATGAAGCTCTTGCGAAAAAATATCTGACCACCAAAAAGCCTTCTGCAATGTATTCGGACCCCGCAGGAGAAATAGACTTGGGCGTGAATATTACGAATAATTATTGGCAAGAGCAGGATATTCCTATGCTCAAAGACCTCTACAAAGGCAGTTTGCGAGCCAGCTACACCAAAGTTCAGTTTTTTACCGAAGAGGTACGGACTATCAATAAAAGGCAGTTTGTAGTTTTGGAGTTTGTGGGTACCGTGGAAGACGATAAAGAAGGTATAATGGGTAAAAAAAGTGCTTTGAGCCGCTACAATTATATGATGTACACGGTGGTAGAAAATAGGATTGTGGTAGTGAATTTCAATTGCCCTGCCAAATATCAATCTGTTTGGCAACCTCTGTTACCAAAAATGATGCAATCGGTAAAAATTAGGAATTTGAAAGAAAATGAACCTAAAAAAACCGCCGAAGGAAAGTGATTTTTTTTGGATGCAAGTAGCCTACGATTTGGCACTTGTAGCCTACGAAGAAAAGGAAATTCCTGTGGGAGCAGTGGTAGTAGCCAATGAAAAACTCATCGCCAAAGGTTACAACCAAACCGAAAAACTGCAAGATGTAACTGCCCACGCCGAAATGCTTGCCCTCACTGCCGCCGCCAATCATTTAGGTAGCAAATACTTGCAGGGTTGTACCTTGTATGTTACGCTTGAGCCTTGTGTAATGTGTGCAGGTGCATTGGCTTGGTCGCAAATCAGTAGAGTGGTGTTTGGGGCAAAAGATGAACACCGAGGTTTTAGCCGTTGGGGGCATCTTTTACACCCTAAAACTGAAATACTTGGCGGTATTATGGAAAATCAGTGTAGTGAGCTTCTCAAAAAATTCTTTGCCGAATTGCGAAACTAAATGTAATTTTGTTTGTTTTTATGGTGTATTATTCTTTAACCTAAAACTTTTTCAACTATGGCATTCACACAAGCACCTTTACCTTACGCAGAAAACGCTCTTGAGCCTCATATTGATGCTCAAACAATGAATATTCATTATGGCAAACATCACGCCGCCTATGTTACCAACCTCAACAATGCTATTGCAGGCACCGATGCCGAAAATATGAGCATTGAAGATTTGTGCAAAAATATTAGCAAATATCCTGTGGCGGTTCGCAACAACGGAGGAGGGCATTACAATCATACACTTTTTTGGGAAATTATGAGCCCGAATGGCGGAGGCTTGCCCACAGGTGAGCTTGCCGAAGCTATCAATAAGGCTTTTGGCTCTTTTGATAAATTCAAAGAGGAGTTTTCCAAAGCCGCAATGGGGCGTTTTGGTTCAGGTTGGGCTTGGCTTTGCGTAATGGAAGATAAATCGCTCAAAATTTGCTCTACCGCCAACCAAGATAACCCTCTGATGGATATTGAAGGAGTACGTTGTGGCACCCCTATTTTAGGATTAGATGTATGGGAACACGCCTATTACCTTAAATACCAAAACCGCCGTGCCGATTATGTAGCCGCATTCTTCAACGTGGTAGATTGGAACAAAGTCGCTGAAAAATACAAAAAAGCAATTTCGTAGATGTTGCCTGAAATTTATTTATCAGCCCTATGCAAGAGCGACCTTGAAAGTCGCTCTTTGTTGTCTTAAATTTTCTGCCTAATTTACCTTGAATGTGGAAGCAAGTAAAAGCAAGACAATTACTAAAATTCTGACAAGACATAGAATTTAAAAACTCAAACCTTCAAACCTTACACCTTTGAACCTAAATGATACCTTTATGCCCAAATATTTTTTCCCTTTTGCTTTTTTAGCTATTTTTTGGAGTTGTAAGCAAGAGCAACCTGTTGAAAAAACTTCCAAAGATACCATTCCCAAGAAAGCTAACCTTCCAAATGCAGAGGAGGATAGCGTAGAATATGTTTTTCAAGATAATAAAGCCAAGCTAAACGTAGAGCAACAAAAGGGAATAGCTATCAATATTATTCAGCAATATTGCCAGAGCCTCAATGAACAAGATTTTAAGAAGTTACAATCGCTTTTTGCCGACAGTGTGCAATTTTACTTAGGACAAAAGCAAATTAGCAAGGAAGCAGTTGCTCAGATAGAAAAGGCAAAACTGAAAAATCTCAAAAATCCTCGCTTTTTTGCTGATTTGGCAAAAGTACAGGTCTTTCCACAGAAAGCTATTGTACCTATCAAACAAATTGAAACCGAAAAAAATAGAACTTTTGAGGCTGAATTTACCTTTGATGAAGCCTATAATATTGTTGCCTACCAAGAACGTCCTTATCTGGAAAGGAAAAAATCGCTTCAAGAGCAATGGGAGGGTAAATTTGTCATAGAAGGAGGCAGACAAATAGAAGCCTTTTTAGAAATCAAGAACTTCAAGGAAAATGCTTTTGAATTTTTCCTTGAAATAAACCCCAATGGCGATTGTAAAGGAAAATATGAAGGAAAGGCATCTTTGAGTTCTGACACTCAAGCCACTTCAATTGAAAACGAGCTATGTAACATTTCTTTTGAACTACGGAAAGACGGACAAATTTCTATTTCCGAAAAAAAGCCCTGCAAATTACACCAAATTACTTGCAGTTTTGAGGGTATCTACACGCTCTACACCCAAAAAGAGTTTCGTTGGCGTTAGGACAAAATACGCAAAGGTTATCCCAGAAGGCAAGTTTATCTTTGCTCAAAGGTTTAATAAGTTCAAACCTTCAAACCTCAAACTTCAACGCTTTTTACCATCAGAGAGCATTGCATAGGCTACGTAAGCACCAAATAAAAATACGGCAACCCAAATGAGCCAAGTAAAGGCTTTCCACAAAAATTTGACTACTACCACCACCACCAAACCAATCAGTAGAGCGATTGCTATTTTTACAAATTTGTTGTCCATAATCTTGCAATTTTTGCTGAAATATAGAAAAATCCTTGAAAATCTTTTGCAGGTTGAGGGCTATTTTTCTTTGGATTGCTTCTAAAAAACGCATAAGCCTTAAAAAAACTTTTGCTAATTGATGCGGGTATCAAAAGATTTTTCAAATTTGCGGACATTTTTGAGCTATCCTATTTCAAAATGGAACGATTGCTACATATTCAGGAAAGGTTAGAGCAGTTAGGTGCTGAATTTTGCATTTCTATTGCCGAGCTTGCCGAAAGAGCTTCGCAGTGGAGTGGTTTTCTTTGGGATTGGGACGGCGTTTTTAATACAGGCTACAAAACCAAAGAGCAGGGTAGTGGCTTCAATGAAGCCGACTCTATGGGAATCAATATGCTACGCTTTGGATATTGGCTCAAAAATGGAAAAATGCCTTTTATAGCTATTATTACAGGCGAGGAAAACCCAACAGCTATTCATTTCGCTCAAAGGGAGCATTTCAACGCTATTTGTCTTAAATTTTCTCACAAAACTGAGGCATTAGAAATTTTAGAAAAAAAATATTTGCTTGATAGTCAGCGAATTGCTTTTGTTTTTGATGATGTGTTAGATGTAGCCTTGGCTCAAAAAGTATCAGGCAGATTTTTAGTAAAAAGAAATTCTGCCCCTTTCTTTGTAGAATATGCAAAAAAACACGAAATTTGCGATTACATTACCGCTTCGCAAAGCGGAGAAGGAGCTATTCGGGAAATTTGCGAACTAATTCTTTCAATAGCTGATAGCTACGATAAAACTATTTCGGAACGTATTGCTTATAGTTCATCTTATCAAAAATATCTTTCGGAACGTAACGCCCTTGAAACTATTATATTAAAAAAGTGATAGACCAAAATTTAAGCGAAAAACTTTCATAAAAAGCTATGAAAAAAGTGGTTGTATTGGGTGCAGGCGAAAGCGGTACAGGTGCCGCCTTGCTTGCCAAAGCTAAAAATTTTGAAGTATTTGTATCGGACGGAGGCAAAATTTCAGAAAAATATAAAAAAATTTTAGAGGCAAATCAAATTCCTTTTGAGGAGGGAACGCATACCTCCGAAATTATTCTTTCTGCCAACGAAATCATCAAAAGTCCGGGTATCCCTGATAATACCCCCATAGTGCTTGCCGCTTTGGAGAAACAAATACCAGTTATTTCAGAAATTGAATTTGGTTTCAGGCATACCAAAGCCAAAATTATTGCTATCACGGGGAGTAATGGCAAAACAACTACCACACTGCTTACCTATCATATCCTCAAAAATGCAGGTTTGAATGTAGGACTTGCAGGGAATGTAGGCGAAAGTTTTGCCGAAAAAGTTATTGAAAATCATCACGACTATTATGTGCTGGAAGTGAGTAGCTTTCAACTGGATGGTTGTTTTTTGTTTAAGCCTTATATTTCGGCTATCTTAAATATCACCCCCGACCATTTAGACCGCTACGAGAGTTTTGATGCGTATGCAGATGCCAAATTTCGTATCATTCGCAGTCAGAACGAAAATGATTACTTTATTTACAACGCTGATAGCGAAATTATTGAGAAAAAAATCCTCAAACTTAAACCTTCTGTTCAACAACTCGCTATAACTCTTGCCGCCAAAGACGATTTGAAGGCTATTTCCAAGGTTTCTTACTTTCAGAATGGAAAGATAATCACACGATTGCCCTACAATCGTCCTTCGCAACTCACTTTCCAAGAAAGCGATATAGCCTTGCAAGGCAAACACAATGTTTTCAATGCAATGGTAGCCATTTTAGTAGCTCAAATTTTAGGGGTAGATACCGAAAAAATCAAGGAGGGCTTGGCTACTTTCAAAGGCGTGCCACACCGCTTGGAGCAAGTCAGAGAGGTGCGTGGCGTAAAATTTATCAACGACTCTAAGGCTACCAATGTAGATTCAGTTTTTTATGCTTTGGATAGCTTTGAGGAGGAGAAAAAAATAATTTGGATTGCAGGCGGCGTTGATAAAGGCAACAACTATGAGCAAATCAAAGATTTAGTAGCGGGCAGGGTAAAACACCTGATTGCACTCGGCAAAGATAACAGCAAACTTTGCCATTTCTTTGAAAATATTGTAGATATTACCAAAACCGATAGCATTGAGGAGGCGGTCAAGAAAGCCTATAAATTGGCAAAAAAAGGCGATATCGTCTTGCTTTCACCTGCTTGTGCCAGTTTTGATTTATTCAAAAATTATGAGGATAGAGGGGAGCAGTTCCGAAAGGCAGTGGAAAGTTTGAAATAAGATTTGCTTTTTTGAATGAAAGTTATTAGTTTCGTAACGTGAGTTGCAAGATTAAAAATTTCTGTTCTTTATTTTTTAACCACCTCTTGTTCCTTGAAAAGGAGGGGAGATAATTACACCTAATATTTTGATTTTCAGGTGAATACCCCCTTCTCCTTTTGGAGAGGGGCTGGGGGTGAGGTTAAAAAACATAGGTAAAACTTCAAACCCTTGACCTCAAATGAAAACTATTCTCATTGGCGAAGATAGTTCTGTGGTGCAAAATATGACAAAAAAAGTTTTGGAATACCAAAATTTTAGAATTCTTACTGCCAAAAATGGGGAAAAGGTTTTAGAAATTTTACAGAACGAACCTATTGATTTGATACTTTTAGACCTCAATATGCCTGTAATGAATGGCGAGGCTTGTGCAAAAGCCATTCGGGAGCTACCTGATGAGCAAAAGGCAAAAGTGCCTATTATCGCTATTACGGGCAATGCCCCCAACTATACTATCCAAGAATTTAAGGAATTGGGTTTTAACGATTTCATTCCGAAGCCTATCAATTTTGATTTGCTCGTGGGCATAGTAAAAAAAATGACAGGAAATTTATAGCAATCACCTGATTTTCTGATTTTTTCTTACGAAATACTTGCTTTCGGGGGGTGTTTGATATTATATTTGCGAGCTTGCAAAAATTAAAATCTCTCAATGCCTATGAAATTATCAGATTATGCCTTTGATTTACCTACCAAACTCATTGCTCTACACCCTACACCCAATCGAGATGAATCTCGCTTGATGGTTGTTCACCGAAAAACAGGCAAAATTGAACATCGTATATTCAAAGACGTACTGGATTATTTTGATGACGGAGATGTAATGGTGGTCAATGACACCAAGGTATTCCCTGCTCGTCTGTATGGCAACAAAGAAAAAACAGGTGCCGATATTGAAGTCTTTTTACTGCGTGAGCTAAATCCTCAATATCATCTCTGGGACGTGCTTGTAGATCCTGCTCGTAAAATTAGGGTGGGTAATAAGCTCTATTTTGGCGATGGCGAGCTGGTTGCCGAAGTGATTGATAACACGACCAATCGTGGTAGAACCATTCGCTTTCTTTGGGACGGCGAAGACGAGGAGTTTTACAAAACCGTTCATCAACTTGGGCAAACGCCTCTGCCCAAAGAAATCATCAAGAGGCGAAAAGTAGAAAAAGAAGATGAGGAGCGTTTTCAGAGTATTTTTGCCAAAGAAACTGGGGCAGTAGCCGCACCAATGGCTTGCTTGCATTTTACCAAACAGCTTGTCAAAAGGTTGGCTATCAAAGGGGTAGATATTGTAACGCTTACAATGCACATTAGCTTGGGAACTTTCAAAACCGTAGAAGTGGAAGACCTTACCAAACACAAACCCGATTCTGAGCAGTTTCGTATCCCCGAAAAAACTGCTCAAAGAATCAACGAAGCCCTTGATGCCAAAAAGAAAGTTTGTGCTGTGGGTTCAAGTGTGATGCGTTCTTTGGAGTCTTCCGTTTCAGCTTCGGGTAGGGTGAAACCCGCCGATGCTTGGACAGATAAGTTTATTTTCATTCCTTACGAGTTCAAAATTCCTAATGCCTATATTACCAATTTTCATTTGCCCGAAAGTACCTTATTTATGACTGCCTGCACCTTCGGCGGTTATGACCTCATTATGAAGGCTTATGAAATTGCTATACAAGAAGAGTATCGCTTTCATACCTATGGAGATGCTATGCTAATTCTGTAACCTTGCTTTTTTCAGGAAAAAAATAAATTTTAACCCAAAACTAATCCCAACATTATGCTCAAAAAAGTATTGTTTTCGGCTTTTTTTGCCTGTTTTCTTGCAATCGGAGGCTTTGCACAGGTGAATAATATGCCTATGACTTACAAAGGCACCGTAGGTAATGTAAAAATTACAATGACCATTTCCTCTGATTGGAGCAATTATCTGACGACTTACACAGGAACTTACTATTACGATAATGTCAGAAAAGACCTTACCTTGCGAGGCATTTGGCTGGCACGTTTAGAAACCATTGAACTCATAGAGGTAGGTGATGGAGAGGCAGTTACGGGCTATTTTAGTCTAAAAGGAGATTCACAGAAGTTTTATGATGTGCTTACAGGTACTTGGACAAGTTTGGATAAAAAGAGAACCCTGCCTGTACGCCTCACAAAAGTAAATTAGAATTGCATTTAACATTTGCTTCATAGCACTACAAGCGGCAACATTATATCTTGTAATGTTGCTGTCTTTGTTTATTTGAAAGGAACAGCATACTTCCCTTTTCGCCACGCATTCCACGCAATTCCAAAAATGATTAAAAACACCACAGGCAAACCTACATTGAGCCACTGCCAAAAAACTCGCTGATTTTGTAGTTTTTTCTTGTCCAGAGGGCGAAACATAATTTCTTTATTACGTGAAAGGATAATTCCGTTTTCATCAAGCATATAGCTCAAAATATTTTGTAAGAATTGCTTATTGGCAAACTGAACGCCTGTAAATTTATCGTAGCCCAATGGTAATACCTGCTTGGTCTTGGCATTGACACCATTACGTAGAAAGTCGCCATCGGCACAAACCAAAATTTTGGTAGGTTTGCTTTCAGGGATAAAGTTTTTGTAGCGAGGGTCTGATGGCAGAATTCTTTTTTGATATAATGAAGCAAATTTTCCTTCTAAAAGATACATCAGAGTAAAGGGTTTGCCTTGTTTGTATTTTTCCATATCGGGCGTTTGGCGAGCCTCATCATATTTGATAATTACAGGATAAGGCACTACCAGCGAATACGGCGAAGAGCTGGCAAGTGGAATTTTCTTAATTTTTCCTGCGGAGGCAACTGTATCCAAACTGCTCACATATCTTCCCCAAAGTGCTTCTAAATTTTTGGTAGTAGGGTGCGAGTAAAAATTGCGAATAGCTAAATAATGCCGCCAAGGCAAGGTTTCTACTTTGGGTTTGCCGCCGTATTCGCCAACTACTAAACCGATAATACCAAAATTTTGTACATCTTCAATAAAATTCATATTGAACCTTACGCCGTAATTGAAAAAAAACTCTGTCATACTTTCTACAAACTCGGTATAGGGAATAGAAACCGCCCCACGTGGCGTATTGATGCTATCCTCACGAATATCCAAAGCATCAACAAAGAAAAGAGCCTTGCCACCTTTCATTATGAATTGGTCTAATTTGAATTTGTCTTCATCAGAAAATCCTTGTGTGGGTTTGGCAACAATAATAGCGTCCAATCCGTCAAGGGTAGGGCTTTGGGGTAAATCCACAGGGAAGATTTCGTATTTTTGGCTTAAAGTTTGGGCTACATCAGCAACAAATATAGGAGCAAGTTCGCCGTGCCCGTAGATAAAGCCAATGCGTTTGGGTTCTTTTTGAGTAATTTGATAAATACCTTCAATAAGAGTGTATTCAATGTTTTCAATGGCATTATTGAGTAATCGGGCTTCTAAATCCTCATTTACGGCAACGGCTCGCATATCGCTATTGAGTAAAGAAACAAACAGAGAGCCTTGATTTCCGATAATTTCGGCGGCGGGAAAGATATATTTTTCGCTTCTTTCGCCTTCTTTATACACTGCCACAGGCGTAGGATTGATACCATTTTGCTGAAAATGCTTAAAAAGTGTATCTTTTTCGGCTTTGCTTTTGATAGCCAGCGGGTCAATGAATTTGAATTTGAGTTTTTTGCCCGCATATCGCTTAAACTCCTGCAAATGCTCTTCAATAGCATTACGGAACATTCGGTAGCTGGCAGGCAAATTTTCGCCTTCTAAATAAATTTTCACAAAAATTTCTTCATCTAAATTATCTAAAATGGTTTTGGTGGCATCTGAAATGGTGTAACGCTTGTCTTCGGTGAGGTCAATACGGAAAACAAAAGACTGCGAAAGAAAATACAGAGCTATCAGTACAAGTGGCAGAGCGATTGTTTTCAGTAAGTTTCGTTTAGGCATAATTATTTTAGGAGTTTGGAGTTTGAAGTTTGGAGTTTGAAGTTTGAACCTTTGAACCCTTAAACCTTTGAACCCTTAAACTCTTAACCCTTAAACCCTTGAACTTACATAGCAAGTTACTCTTCCTTTTTCTGTTCGGGTTTGATTTTTTTATTGGCAGAAACTTTTAGGTCAATGATTTCGCCTGCACGAGCTTTGTTGCGGGGGCGAGGGTCAAATTCACCTTTTTTGTATTTTTTCTTTTTATTCTTTTCATCAGGATTGGTAGGGTTTTTAGCCTCTAATTCTTTTCGGATTTTCTCTCTTTCGGCTTTGGTAAGGGGTTTGCCGTCTTTATCATATAAGGGTACTTTATCGGCTTCAAGGCGTGCAGGAGGCGTTTGTTGAACCACAATACCAGCGGGTTCATCGGCATCGGGGTCTTCGGTAACGTGTCCAAGTTGTAGGTTATTGGCTTCCAAAATTTCTTTTGCTTCTTCCAAAGTAAGACCTTCTAATTCTGGCATATCAAATTCTTCATCACCCACGCCACTGCCAATAACAAGGTCTATGCGAGTGCCAACGGTTACGTATTCGCCGGGTTTGAGCGGCTTGCCCTCAATTTCTTGCCCCAATACAGCATCGGCAGCAATATCGGGCTTGAATCGGATAGCTCCCACTTCCAGTTGCAAGGTTCTGATTTTTGCCATAGCCATTTGGTAAGACATACCTTTCAAATCGGGCATTTTTACTTTGGGGGTAGTTTTGGGAGTAATTATCACATAAATTTTTCTACCTTCCTTTACATCGGTTCCTGCGATAGGTCTTTGTTCAATGATTGTATTAAGTTTGTAGCTTTTGTCATAAACCGTATCTTGTACAACCAACTGAAAGCCCGATTGCCTGAGTTTTTCTTCCAATCCGTCCAGATTTACCCCCACCAAATTAGGAACCGTAATGCTTTCGTTGTGGCGAGTAACAATGGGCAAAACGTTGTAGAAAAAAAGAATGATTAGCAGGGCTAAAAGCGTTAGAGCAATGAGAATATGAATAAAAAATTGCCCAAGCGAATGGGTGCGAATTACTATGCTCATAGTTGATGATGATTTTCGGCAAATTTACAGCAAAAAATATGCAAATGCAAAGACTTTATTTTTGAAAAATTTGCTTATCAGGCGATAATGTATTTATTTTGCGTTTTCATTTTGAAAAAGTTTCTTTGAAATTATGCTCAACCGTAGATTATTGCGAATCAAGGCGATGCAAGCCTTGTATGCGTATCAGCAGGCAAAACAAGCTCATCTTGAAATTGCCCAAGATAAAATTAAACAGAAATTTCTGCCTGACCTCAACGCAATGGAAAAACAAGATACGCAACTACTCAAAAAGCAAGCTCAAATCGCTTTGGACTGGTTTTTGAAAAGCTATACCGAAAAAGAATTGAAAGCCCAGCCCCAAACTGATGAGAAAATCCGAAAAGCAGTTTTTGACGCTATTCAATACTATTACACCGCCCTACAAAACGAACAAAAAAACTATCTGCAAAATATGATTGCCGAAGCCGAGCAAATCTATGATAGTTATTTGCAGGCTTTGCTTTTTGGGGTAGAACTGATGCGTTTTACTGCACAACTCAAAGAAAAACGACAACTTACGGCTTTTATTCCCAAAGATTTGAGCATATACCAACTCTCTGAAAATAAAATTTTGAACTTGATTGCCCAAAATAAAACTTTTCAGGATTTTATCATTCGCAGAAAAATTAGCATTGACGACGAAACGCTTAAAACTTTTTGGCAAGAGTGGAAAGAAGACGAAACCTATCTGAATTATTGCCAAAACTACTCGGCTTCTTGGGAACAAGATTGGCAAATAACCGATTATTTGTACAGGCACTATTTGTTTCATAAAGAAGCTGACGAAGATAATCCCGAACAGAAAAATGTTTTCAAAGCATTTTTTGAGGAAAATGACTTGAATTGGATTGAAAACCGAGAAATCTTGAAAAGCCTTATTCTCAAAACCCTCAAAAAAGCCAAAGAAAATCCTGAACAATTTGAACTGCTTACGCTTTCGCCTAATTGGCAAGAGGATAAAGAGTTTTTCAAAGATTTATTTGAAAAAACTTTGCAAGAAAGCGAGCAGTTGGAAAAGCGTATTGCCCAAAAAACTGAAAATTGGGAAAGCGACCGACTTTTTCAGACAGATAAAATTTTAATTCTGATGGGGCTTACCGAGATGATTCATTGCCCCAGCATACCTGTAAAAGTTACTATCAACGAATACGTAGAACTTGCCAAGCAATACAGCACCCCCAAAAGTAAGATTTTTGTCAATGGGCTTTTGGATAAAATCTCAAAAGAGTTGTTGCAAGAAGGTGTTGTTCGTAAAAGTGGCAAAGGTTTATTAGATAACAAATAGAAAATGCCAATGCGAGCCTATTTTACAAAAAACTACATAGAAGTAGGCGTAGATGAAGTGGGTAGAGGCTGTTTAGCGGGTTCGGTAGTAGCGGCGGCAGTGATTTTACCAAAAAATTTTCATCACTCTACACTTACCGATTCCAAGCAACTATCTGAAAAAGTACGATTAGAAATAGAAATCTATATCAAAGAAAATGCTTTGGCTTGGGCAATAGCAGAGGCAAGTGTAGAGGAAATTGATAAGTACAACATAGCCTCTGCTTCTGTACTGGCTATGCACAGAGCTTTGGATAAAATTTTCACCCAAATTTCACCCGAGCTTATTTTGGTAGATGGGAAATATTTTAAGCCTTATGGCTTTGTACCTTATGAGTGTATTGTAAAAGGAGATGCGAAATTTTTTTCTATTGCCGCCGCTTCGGTGCTTGCCAAAAATTACCGAGATGCTCAAATGCGAGAACTTGCCCAAGAGTTTCCGCAATATGCTTGGGAAAAAAACGTAGGTTATCCTACTGCCCAGCACAAAAAAGCGATTGAAGAGTACGGCATAAGCCCTTATCATCGTAAAACTTTCGGCATTTGTAAATCAAAAGCGATAACGTTTTAGGCGTTATCGCTTTGTTTTTTAGCAATATTCTTCAAAAACTGCTTTCAGGTGTTCGGCAATCATCTGGGCAGAACGTCCTTCAATGTGGTGTCTTTCTACAAAATGCACCAATTTGCCATTTTTGAAAAGTGCCATAGAAGGCGATGAAGGCGGATAGGGCAACGTGTATTCTCTCATTTTATTTACAGCCTCTTTTTCCATTCCTGCAAATACCGTAACTAGTAAATCAGGCTTTTTATTTGAAATTTGTAGTGCTAACTTGGCACCTGGGCGGGCTGTTCCTGCCGCACAGCCACACACCGAATTGATTACTACGAAAATGCTTTTATCTGTGTGGCTATTCATCAGGTTTTCTACTTCTTGGGGTGTTTTGAGTTCCTGAAAACCTACTTGTACGAGGTCTTCACGCATAGGAGCTACTAAAGCTTCGGGATACATATTTTACACAAAAGTTTAGGTGAATGAATATTTTTTAGCAAAAACACGAAAAAGACTGACAAAGTTTCAAAAAATGTAATTGTTTGTAGGTAATTGTTTAGGTATAGTTTGCAATAAGGAAACAGGAAACAAGACACAAGACACAAGAACAGGATTTTAGAAAATAGACCTCAGACAGAAAAAATGAGAGATAAATCCCTTAAAAGCTTGAACATCAAACGCTGAAACTTCAAACTATGAAAACTTCTGAACGTGAATATTACCAAAAAATCAGAAAGCAACTGCCATAGAGCTGGCAAGGAGAAAATTAACTTGGCTAAAATTCCTGTCTAAAACAAATATTTTATCTGCACTGCTAAAATTTCTGCCTTCTATGCGTACGAGCATATTTTCGGCAGGGGCGTAATCTATATTTACCGAAAAGCCCCAAGCCCGAAAGCCACTTACAGCAGGGTTGGGCGAAGCAATAAAAATGCTCTCTTTATCCCAATAATGCTCTATTCTACTGCATATAGTCCATTTTTTATGCCATTTGTAGCGTAGCATAGTAGAGGAAG
>NZ_JBRCWE010000103.1:0-7343 GCF_053497555.1 Raineya sp.
CCTATTGAATGGGGATTTGCTACCAATCATTTTGTAGAACAGATTTGCGTTACAGGGCGTACATTAGACCAGCCTGTGGCTTTGGTGGTTCTTTCTGAGATAGGACTTAAAGCCAGCAAAGAGGAAGTGAGCAAAAGTTTAGAGCATAGCTGTAAAGAAGTAAATGCAGGGCTTCCGAACTATGCACGTATCAGTAAAATTATCATTACCAAAGAGCCTTGGACGGTGGATAATGGAATTCTTACCCCTACGCTCAAAATCAAGCGTAATATTTTGGAAGATAGGTACGCTCCTTTGCTCGCCAAAGCAATGAATAGCGATAAAATGGTAGTTTGGGAGTAGTTGAATTTCTGCAAGGTTTTTTGGACAAGGGCTTCGCTGACAAACGAAGCCCTTGCTTATTTCTGCCGAAAATCATAAAAATTTTAGAAAGAATTGATGTAAGTCATTTGGGGAAAATGTATTTTTTTTCTAAACTTGTCAAGTAGATTTTCCCACTTAAACCCTGTATTTTTTATGCAAATTTTGGTTGTTAATTGTGGTAGCTCTTCTGTAAAAGCCGAGGTAATTGATGTAACTTCGGGCAAAAGAATTGCTGTAATGAGCGTAGATAGAATTTCTGACCCCGAACCCAAGATTAAATTTTCGGGTAGTACCGAAGTGCTTACCTGCCAAGGTAGCGGACACGAAAATGCACTTGCCTTTGCTTTTCCACTGCTTTTAGAAAAAATTGATAAAAGCCAGCTGAAAGGTGTGGGACATAGAATTGTACACGGCGGTAAAATTTTTGATGAGCCTGTCGTTATTACAGAAGAAGTTGAAAAGCAAATAGAAGGGTTGTTCAGTTTAGCCCCTTTACACAATCCTATCAATCTTTTAGGGGTAAGAATTGCCAAAAAATATTTCCCTGATGTGCCTCACGTAGCTGTTTTTGATACCGCCTACCATAGCACTATCCCACCAAGAGCCAAAAATTATGCTTTGCCCAAAAATTTAATAGAAAAACACGACATAGAGCGTTATGGGTTTCACGGCACAAGCCACCAATACGTTGCCGAGCAAGCCGCTAAATTTTTGGAAACGGACCTGCACGATTTACGTCTTATTTCTTGCCATTTGGGCAATGGAGCCAGTGTTTGTGCCATTGAGTATGGGCAGTCTGTTGAAACCAGTATGGGAATGACTCCACTGGAAGGGCTGGTAATGGGTACGCGTAGCGGTGATGTTGATGCAGGCGTAATTACATATCTAATGGAGAAAGAAGGTAAAACTTGGCAAGAAATCAGCGATATGCTCAATAAAGAAAGCGGACTGAAGGGTATTGCTGGCACCAACGATATGCGAGACCTTGAAGAACGTGCCGCCGAAGGCGATATTGATGCCCAACTCGCTATAGATATGTTTGTACATAGACTTCGTAAATACATAGGAGCTTATGCGGCGGTAATGGGTGGCGTAGATGCCATTATTTTTACGGCGGGCATAGGCGAAAATAGTGCTTCGCTTCGCTATAAAGTGGTACAAAAACTCGGCTTTTTACGTGCAATTCTTGACGAGCAAAAAAACAAAATGCTCAAATTTGTGGGAGTAGATTGGGTAGAAGATATTTCTGCTTCTAATAGCAAGTGTAAAATTTTGGTAGTAAAAACTGACGAACAACTTTCCATTGCCGAGCAAACTGCCAAAGTTATCAAAGAAAGTAAGTTCAAAGGGCAACCGCCACGTAGTATTCCTATTGCTGTTTCGGCTCGCCACGTTCATCTTACCCAAGAAAGTGTGGAAATTCTATTCGGAAAAGGGTATCAGCTAACGGTACAAAAGCCCCTTTCCCAGCCCGGACAATTTGCTTGCAACGAAATGGTTACATTGGTAGGTCCAAAAAATAAAATTGAAAAAGTGAGAATTTTAGGTCCTACGCGTCCCAAAGACCAAGTTGAAATTTCTCGTACAGATGAGTTCTTTTTGGGAATAGATGCTCCTATTCGCGAGTCGGGGCATACCGAAGGCTCGCCCGGGCTTTTGCTGATTGGTCCTGCGGGGCAATTGGAACTAAAAGAAGGGGTTATTTGTGCTTGGAGGCATATTCATATGCACCCTGACGATGCCGAATATTTTGGCGTAGAGGATAAAGATATTGTAGAAGTACGCGTAGAAAATCAGGAACGAAGCCTTACTTTCGGAAATGTACTGATACGTGTTTCGGATAAATTTAAGCTGGAAATGCACATTGATACCGACGAAGCCAATGCCGCTGAACTCAACCAAGGGGCAGAAGGAGCCTTGATACACACAGGAGCAGGCGGATTGCTCACCAAGAAAAAAGTGCAATAAAAGCTTTTTTATTCAAACAAAATTGTTTTGCGAAAATTCATTAAAACAACTACTTAAAAATTAAATCACAAAACCCGACAGGTTTCCCAAACCTGTCGGGTTTGAGTATAGCTCCTTACCAATGCCTTCAATTAAAATGAAGGCATCGGTTTTTTTGGCAATATCAGCCAAAATGTAGATTTTTGGGCTAAAAAAAGATATGCGAGAAAAGTTCTTTCAAACGCTTCGGGCTACTGCTTTGGTGAGTAGTGGTAGTATAATTCTTTTCACAGCACTGATACTTTTATTTTACAAAAGTCCGCTGAATAGCCTGCCTATGGGTTTTGCTTGGGTTTTCTTTGTAGGATTTCCTGCTTGGGCAATGCTTTATTACAAACTGAAAGTCAATCAGGGTATTTTGCAATTCCAAGAAGGTTTGGTTTTAGGGGCTTTGGTGAGCTTTGCAATGTTTATAGCTTTTGCCTCAACGATTGCCGTGGGCTATGCTATCAGCGAAAATATTTTACTTTCATACAAAAATGAGTGGCTCAAAGAGCTTACCGAAAACAAAGAAACTTGGCTCAAAAGATTAAAAACACCCCAAGATTATCAGAAACTATTGGAAAGTTATCAGAAACTCACACTTGGCGAGTATATTCTGCGAGAGTTTGGAGCAAAGAGTATCATTTTGCTTTTGGTTTCACTTGTAGGGGCAACCGCTTTCCGTAGTGGTGATACCAAAAAGAAAAAAGCCAAGTAGAAATTAGTTTTAGAATGAATAAAAATTGCAAAGGAATTTAGAAATTCTGAAATTTTTGGAAAAGTTTTTGCGTTTATTTGCAAGTGAAAAAATTAAAACTTCAAAAACGATGAAAAAATTATTGCTCACCGCTGTCTTATTGGGAATGTTTTCTTGGGTTTCGGCTCAAAAGTATTTTGGGGAAAGAATTACCGAAACAGGTGCTGTAGAAGTAAAAAACTTGCCTACAATGATGAAAGACAAACAGACACTCAATGTGAAACTGAAAGGTAAAATTGAGGAGGTTTGTCAGAAAAAAGGTTGTTGGATGAAAATGGATTTGGGTAATGGCTCATCTATGCGTATCAAGTTCAAAGATTATGGTTTCTTTGTTCCTAAAAATGCCGCAGGCAAAACGGCTATTATTGAGGGAGTTGCAATGAAAGAAATCATTGATGTAGCCACACTTCGCCACTATGCCGAAGATGCAGGAAAATCTAAAAAGGAAATAGAAGCTATTACAAAACCCGTAGAAGAAATTACCTTTGAGGCAAAAGGGGTAATTATTAAGTAATCAAGCCAACTTGGAATTTGGGGAAGCAGTTTTTTGGGCTTGCAGTTTCAGGTTTGATAATCCAAAATCCAGCACACAGTTTCTCTAATCTAAAAATGGAACGTAGCAAGCGATGATGCCGCTTAGAGCGACATCATCGCTAAAAGTTCTAAATTTGATTTTTGCAAGGAAACTTTCAAGTTATTTTTGTGAAAATGAAATTTTTAAGGGACGGCTAACTAAACAACGAGGTTACTAAATATTTTTAGGCTTTTTTAAGTTTAAGCAGACAAACTTTCCAACTCCAAACTTAAAAACTTCTGACCTATTTGCAGAAATTTTAGACAAGTTCAACTTCAAAAACGATTTATGAAACGCTTTTTTTCTTTAATATTTACTTTTTTTGCTCTGCTGGGGCTTTTTCAGTTTTGTTCCAAGCCGAAAGAAACTTCTCAAAACTCCAACGAAAATAGGGAGAATAAAGCAACCCAAAACCTATCCATCACACCGAAGCCCAAGCTCAATTATGCCAAATATACCGATAGTACACTCTATCCGAATGGTGGTAGCGAACTGGCAGTGCTTATGCGGGAAATGTATGATGATATGGATAGCATAAAAAAATTGGTTTTGAAAGGAGAATTACCCACCGATTTGCGAGAAAAATTTACTTATCTGCACAATGCAACTCCTACCGATAGCGATACCAAACACGAAAATTACCCTGATATGGCAAAAGCCTTTGTGGATAATCTGAACCGATTTTATGAGGAAAAAGACAAGGAAAAACGTATTCAGCTCTATAAAGTAGTAGTTCAGACTTGCATTAGTTGCCACCAGACGCATTGCACGGGAGTTGTGAAAAAAATCAAAAAGTTGCAAATTCAAGATTAAAATGATAGATTGGGAACGTTTAGTTCCTAATTTTATTTCTATGGATACCTTTCAGGTTTGGTTCAAAACAGGATTTCATCATATTGTAGGCATTGACGCCCAAGACCATATTTTGTTCTTGATAGCTCTCTGTGCTTCATATTTCTTTGCCGATTGGAAAAAAGTAGTTCTGCTCGCTACGGCTTTTACCATTGGGCATACCATTACACTTATTTTAGTAACGCTGAAAATTATCCGAATGGATAGCACTTTGGTTGAAAACTGGCTAATTCCATTCAGCATAATGATAACAGCACTAATGAATGTGAGCCAAGCGAAAATTCAAACCAAAATGTCTGTAAAATATTTGGTAGCAATTCTTTTTGGGTTAGTACACGGAGCGGCTTTTTCTAACCAATTGAGCGAACTACTTACCAGCAATCGTGCCGAATGGTTTGGAACAACTACCGAAAAAACAGGCATTGCCTTGCCTCTTTTTGCCTTTAATGTAGGCATTGAAATAGGGCAAATCCTGATTATATTCATTTTTTTGATACTTGCTTTTATTTTTACACAAATTTTGCGAGTGAAAAATCTGACTTGGACAACTTTTCTTTCGGGAATAGCGTTTGGAGCTTCGGTAAGCATTTGGCTTTCAAGAGTTTTTGAAAATTAAGTTTTAGCACAAAATTTGTGTTTGTTTTTGCAAAATACGCCCAATGAACCCTGTTTTGTATTACTTTAAGCACGAATGGGCAACCATTACACAAAGTCAATTTTTTAGTGTGTATTGGCTTTTGGTGCTTGTAGCTTGTATTTTGCTGTTTCCTTTACTTTGGAAAGAAAAGTGGGCTTGGCTGAAAATTTTTGCCACTTTTGGGGTATTTTATTTTACCTACCGAATGTTGGTTATCACTTTGCCTTATACTTCTTGGGAACTGGAAATAGATTTTTTGCTTACTAAATACGAAATTTTATTCAAGCGGGAGGCTTGGCAAAAATATTTGTATATGAGCGTTTTTTATGCTCATATTTTTACTTCGCCTTTGGTACTACTAGCAGGAGCGACACAATTTTCTCGGAATTTGATGTTTGAAAATGCTGTTTGGCACAGAAATATTGGAAAATTGTATGTAACGATTATTTTGTTGGTTTCTGCTCCTGCGGGTTTGGTGATGTCTTTTTATGCGAATGGCAATTTGGTTTCCAAAATCAGCTTTACAATGCTTTCGCTGATTTGGTGGGTTTTTACGTGGCAAGCGTATCGCAAGGCTCTGCAAAAAAAGTGGATAGAACACGCCAATTTTATGCTGAGGAGTTATGCTCTGACCTTCTCGGCTATTACTTTGCGTTTGTATATGTTTGTAATAGGCTATTTCAAATTGCTTGAAACTTGGAGTAGCACCGAAATTTATGTAATGCTTTCAATGCTTAGTTGGCTTCCGAACCTTGCCATTGCAGAAATCTTGATAGTCTTGCAGTTTGGGAAAAAAATGATGAAAAAAGTCTAAAACCTTGTTTTGTGAATTTTTTAGCACATATCTTTCTTTCAGGCGATTCGGAAAAAATTCGGATAGGGAATTTTATTGCTGATGCCATTAAGGGCAATCGGTGGGAAGAGTACGAGCCTGAAATTCAGAGAGGTATCCATTTGCATAGAGCTATTGATAGTTTCACAGATGAACATTCCCTTGTATTGCAAGGAATTGAGCGATTGTACGCCACACAAGGAAAGTATGCTTCGGTAGCGGTAGATATATTCTACGACCACTTTCTTGCCAAAAATTGGCAAAAATACCACTTGCAGGATTTGCACACCTTTACACAAAATTTTTATAGGCAAATACAAGCCAACTTTACTCTTTTACCTTCCAAAGTGCAATATATGTTTCCGTATATGCAAAGGCAAAACTGGTTGTATCATTACCAAAGTTTGGAAGGAATAGCAAGGGTTTTTGAAGGAATGAGCCAAAGAACGAAATTCCCTTCCAATTTGCTCAATGCTACGGAATGCTTACGTGAAAATTATACGCTTTACGAGCAAGAATTTGAGGAGTTTTTTCCACAAATCATTAGTTTTGTGGAAAAATGGCAAAAAGAATGGAAAAATTACAGCCCACCCTTGTAGTTACAGGCGGTACAAAAGGAATAGGTAAAGCGATTGTGGAAAAATTTGCTCAAAATGGCTTTCAAATTTTTACTTGCTCTCGCAAAGCCGAAAATGTACAGGCTCTTGTAAGCGAAATTACTCAAAAGTTCCCCGACATTTCTTTGCACGCTATTCCTGCTGATTTATCGCAGAAAGCGGGTGTAGAGAAATTTGCTGAATTTGTGAAAAGCCAAACGGCTCAAATTGATGTACTGGTGAATAACACGGGCTTTTTCTTGCCCGGACAAATTCACAATGAAGCCGAAGGTACTTTGGAGACAATGGTTGAAACCAACTTGTATAGTGCCTATCATCTGACAAGAGCATTTTTGCCAATGATGATGAGCCGACAGCAAGGACATATCTTCACAATTTGCTCAACAGCAAGCATTACAGCCTATACCAATGGCGGTTCGTACTGCATTTCCAAATTTGCCCTCTATGGAATGACCAAGGTGCTTCGTGCCGAACTCAAAACGCATAACATTCGGGTTACGGCTGTTTTGCCCGGTGCTACACTCACCGATAGCTGGGCAGGAGTAGATTTGCCCCCCGAACGCTTTATGAAACCCCAAGATGTTGCCGATGCCCTTTGGGCTTGCTTTCAGCTTTCGCCGCAAAGTGTGGTAGAGGAAATTCTCATTCGCCCACAACTTGGAGATATTGGATAGTAGCATTAAGTAGTCGTCCCTTAAAAAGTCTGTTTAGAGAAAAATCAA
>NZ_JBRCWE010000104.1:0-27585 GCF_053497555.1 Raineya sp.
CTGATTGACTTTGATGAGGTAATATTCAGGAAAAATATCGGAAACCAAAGTTTTGGCAAAGGTATTTTTCTGCTTTTCAGAAAGTTGCAGGGTATCGTTGAAATGCAAACCTTGAAAAGTAGTAGTGCCTTTGTAGATGTAGTCTTGCCCTTGCCCTAAATCAAAATAGACAATGTTTATAGAAATAACTTTTTTGACTTCCGAGTAGGCTTGCCCCAAACGCAAATGCTCGGCAACGGCTTTGCTTGTGCCATAGACCATTCGGTGAAAATAGTCAATTTCGTAGGTATTCTGAATTTCAATGATAATGAGTTCGTTTTTGGAGTTTTCGGTGAGAATATCTACTCGGTTGTATTTATCCTCCCAACTATCCTGATTGCCCTCGCTTTCTAAAATCTCTTTGATTTTGATGTCCTCAAACAAAAGTTCCGACAAAAACCCTTCCAACACAACAAAATTAGCCTTGTTGCGTAGCAAGCGTTTAATTGCCCAATCAAAACGAATTAACTTTTTGCTCATCTTTTTTATTCATAAAACTTCCCGAAAGTTCAACTCTCGGGAAGTGGGTTTAGTTCCTTTTAGGCATTGCTTTTTAGATGAACGTAATGTTTGTAAAAAAGCGGTATAGTTTCAATTCCTTTGAAAAAGTTAAAAATTCCATAGTGTTCATTAGGCGAGTGAATTGCGTCAGAATCAAGTCCAAAACCCAAAAGCACCGATTTCAAGCCTAACTCTTTTTCAAAAAGAGCTACAATTGGAATGCTTCCGCCACCACGTGTAGGTATAGGCTTTTTGCCAAAAGTTTCTTCCAAAGCCAAACTGGCGGCTTGATATTCTATGGAATTGGTAGGCATTACATAAGGAAAACCGCCGTGATGAAAGCGAACATCAACCTTTACAGATTTTGGAGCAATGGCTCGGAAATGCTTTTCAAAAAGTTCGGCAATTTCATCAGGGTGCTGGTTTGGCACAAGTCGCATACTGATTTTGGCGAAAGCCTTGGAAGGAAGTACCGTTTTAGCCCCTGCTTGGGTGTATCCGCCCCAAATACCATTTACATCAAGCGTAGGACGAATAGAAGTGCGTTCAATTGTAGAGTATCCTTCTTCGCCTGCCACATCATCAATCCCTAAATCATTTTTATAGGTTTCCAAATCAAAAGGTGTTTTTGCCATTTCGGCACGCTCCTCGGCGGAAAGTTCTTGCACTTTGTCGTAAAAATGAGGAATAGTGATTCTGCCTTTTTCATCTTTGAGCGAGGCTATCATTTGGCAAAGCACATTGATAGGGTTGGCTACTGCTCCACCATACACGCCTGAATGAAGGTCGCGATTGGGTCCTGTAACTTCTACTTCAACATAACACAAACCACGCAAACCTGTTTCTACCGAAGGAATATCGTTGGCAATAATACCCGTATCGGAAATAAGAATAACATCAGCTTGCAGACGTTCTTTGTTTTGCTTGATAAAAGGTTCTAAATTTCCTGAACCACACTCTTCTTCGCCCTCTATCATAAACTTAACATTGCAAGGCAATGTATTGGTTTTTAGCATTATTTCTAATGCCTTGACGTGCATATAGGTTTGACCTTTATCGTCGCAGGCACCGCGAGCAAAGATAGCTCCTTGGGGGTGCAGGGGAGTAGATTTGATAACAGGCTCAAAAGGAGGGGAGTCCCAAAGTTCGTAAGGGTCGGCAGGCTGAACATCATAATGCCCATACACAAGCACTGTGGGCAAGTTTTTATCTATAATTTTTTCACCATACACAATGGGGTGTCCTTCGGTTTGGTAGAGTTCGGCGGTATCGGCACCTGCTTCTAAAAGTTTTTTTTGCAGAAATTCAGCGGCACGCCTCACTTCATCTTTTTTGCTTTCATCGGTACTTACCGAAGGGATTTTGAGCCATTCTATAAGTTCAGCCAAAAAACGCTCTCGGTTGGCTTCCAGGTAGGTTTGATAGGTTTGCATAAACAACAAAATTTGGATTACAACAATTTGAAAAAAATCAACTTTTGTAAATCAGTGCTACAGCGGTAGCCGTGATGCCTTCTTTTCGCCCCACGAAGCCTAATTTTTCAGAGGTAGTAGCTTTGATGGAAACATCTTCGGGGCTGATGTTCATAATTTCGGCAAGAATTTTCTGCATTTCAGGGATATACGGATTGATTTTAGGCTCTTCAAGGCATACCATAGCATCTATGTTCCCAATTTGGTAACCTTTTTCGTGAAGCATAGCTACTACTTGGGCAAGTAGTTTTTTGCTATCAATGTCTTTGTAGCGGGGGTCTTTGTTGGGGAAATGATAGCCAATATCACGCAGAGCCAAAGCTCCGAGTAGGGCATCGCAAATGGCGTGAATAAGCACATCTGCGTCAGAATGTCCTACGGCTCCGTGTGTGTGTGCTATTTGTAAGCCACCGAGCCAAAAAGGGCGATTTTCGGCTAATTGATGAACATCATAGCCCTGTCCAATACGAAATTTCATAGTTTAAGAGTTCAAAGTTTCAAAGCATTATCCTAAAATCCACATAGCCATCATACACGCAATAAAATAAGGTACAAGTCCTGCCGCACCTACATAATCTTTGGCGATACGTTGTCCGAAAAATAGCATTACAATATTTGCTACGGCAAGCACCGCACCGTAGTAGGCAAAAATACTTTTTCTTTCAAACAAAATTTGCAAAAAACCTACTGCTGAAAAAGCCCCTGAAGCCACTTCGGTAAGGGTGATAATTCCCAAAAGCAAAGGAACAGCGTTTTTGAGAAAAGTTTTTCCAAAATGCCCTTTGAGCCAAGAAAGGTTGCCCTTCCAATCCAATACTTTATCCAATCCAGATTGCAAGAACAAAATTGCTAAAAAAGCACTGCAAAAGAGTTTTGAAAGAAAGTTGATTTGCAAGAATTGTTCCATAAAAATTATGAGTTTTGCGTTGTAGTTCAAAGATAGCAAATAAGTATCAGTTGGAAAAATTACACAAATTTTTCACGCAAAATAGCAATTTCTTTGGCAGGTGAGGCTTTCTCGTACAAAATTCTATACACGGCTTTGGTAATGGGCATATCTACTTTGTACTTTTGCTCATTGATGGTATAAACACTTTTTACGGCATAATAGCCTTCTGCAATCATATTCATTTCCATTTGAGCCGATTTTACGCTATATCCTCTGCCAATCATATTGCCAAAAGTTCGGTTTCGGCTAAATTGTGAGTAAGCCGTAACAAGTAAATCGCCTAAATACGCTGTATGGCTCAAATCTCTGTGTTGCGGGTAGATAGCATCTAAAAAGTCTTTGATTTCCCGAACGGAGTTGGTAACCAAAACCGCCTGAAAATTATCGCCATATCCCAAGCCGTGGCAAATACCACTGGCAAGAGCAATGATATTTTTCATTACGGCACTATATTCTACACCAATCATATCGTCGTAGGGAGTGGCTTTGATATAGCGGCAAGTAAGCATTTGAGCAATTTCTTGGGCAAGTTCTTCGTTAGATGTGCCAATTGTTAGGTAAGATTGCCTTTCCAAAGCCACTTCCTCGGCGTGGCAAGGTCCTCCAATCACTGCCATTTGCTTGAATTTTACGCCTTTTTCTTCGTGAAACAAATCAGTTACCAAGTAGTTTTTGCTGGGTATCATTCCTTTTACAGCGGAAATAATCTTTTTGCCTTGCAAATCTTCTGCACTAATATTCTGAATAGCTTGTTCTACGAAAGCGGCAGGTACAGCTACAAGCACATATTCGGCTTGTGCAATTGCTTGCTTAGGATTGAGCCAAACTTTTACTTTGTTTTCATCAATATACACATCGCTCAAATAATTCGGATTGAGGTGAAAACGGCGAATAAAAGCGGCAGTACGGCTATTACGCATCCACCAGTGCAAGCGTATGTTCTCTTTTTCGGTGAGAATTTTCACAAGTGCCGTAGCCCAACTTCCACCTCCTAAAACGGCTATAGTGTTTGTTTTTTCCATTTCTACTATGTTTTTTCAACGAATAATTTGGCTAATTTGCAAAGATGTTTCTAAAAAAACAATTTTTGGGTTGGCATTTCTTTCCAAATAAAAAATGGCATTGTTGAGCAGTTCGTAGAATTTGGCAATATTTTCTGTGTGAATGGTTTTGGCAAACCCCTGTACGAAGGTCATACCTTCTTCGGAAAGGCGATTGAGTTTGCCTTCGGCAAAACGATACACCAAAGTTTCCTGACACATATTTAAGCCGTATTGCAAAAGGTTTCTTTGGGCTTCTTTGGGCATTTTGGCGAAGTCTTCTGTCATTTTATAGAGGTCGGCATATTTGCGAGAGTAGCAAAGTCGCATCCAGTTCCGAAAAAGGCTGTGGTTATCATCAGCAATTTCTTGGGCTAAATATTGTGCTTTTAGCAAATTGCCTTCCGCCAAATGGGCAATTTGTTCGGCTCGGAGTGGCTCGGTTTGCATTTTTTCTTGTAAAAATGCTTTTATTTCATCATCTTTGAAGTTACGTATGCGTACAGGTTGCAGGCGAGAAAGAATGGTAATCAGCAGTTTTTCAGGTTCTTGACTTACAAGAAAAAAAAGCGTTTGGGGTGGTGGTTCTTCCAAAATTTTAAGCAAAGCATTGGCGGCGGTAGGGTGCATTAGTTCGGGAAGCCAAATAAGTATTACTTTGAAATCGCTTTCAAAAGGCATTAGCGAAAGTGTAGTGATGATTTTACGGCTTTCTTCGGCACTAATATTAGGCATTTTGCTTTCTGCCCCAATATGTTCCAGCCACTCGGTTATGCCTGCATACGTTTTTTGCAAAGCAAATTCTCGCCACTCTTTGAGTAAATCTTGGCTTAAAGGTTTTGTAATTTTGGGAGTGGAACTGGTTGGAAAAACAAAATGCAAGTCGGGGTGTGTGAGTTTATCCAATTTTCGGCAGGCAGAGCAAGAGCCACAACTATCGTATTCGCCTTTGTTATGGCAAAAAATGTAACGAATATAAGCTAGTGCCATTGCCAAGCTCGCCGAACCTTCTGCCCCTGCAAAAAGTTGGGCGTGAGCCACGTGATTTTGCCTAACAGCTGTTATAAGCGTTCTTTTGATTTCTTCTAAACCGAAAATATCCCTGAAATACATTGGAAAACGTATGGGGTAGTGGGTGGATTGAGCAAAAAAATCCCTCTTTACTAAATAACTTGTAAAGAGGGGCAGTAGCAATTAGCCCATTAAGCCAATGTCAATCAAATCTTGTACGTCCAACATTCCTTTGAGTTTGCCTTTTTCGGTAACAATCAGGTTATCTACATTTTTTTGCTTGATAAGTTGAACGGCATCATTCAAAAGTGCCTCACTTTCAATGGTAAGCGGAGTTTTGAACTCAAATTCGCTCATTTTCTTTTTGAGCAAATCTTTTCCATTTTCTTTGAGTTTTCTACGCAAATCGCCATCGGTGAAAACTCCCACGAGGTTTTTCTTGCTATCTACTACCGAAACTGCACCAAAACCAGACTCGGTCATTTGTACTATGGCATCCAGTACTGTTTCGGTGAGCTTGACGGTGGGGTTTTCCTGACGAATAATATCTTTGACACGTTTGGTCATTAGTTTGGTATGCTCTTCAAATTGTTGCGTACCAATAGCCGTGAAGTGGTTTTCGGTGAGTTGTTTCATTATTTTCCAAGGCACAGTAACGGTATGTACGCCTATATTGATAGCATTTCTGACGTGTTCTACATTACGCACCGAAGAAAACATAATTTTGGAGCGATAGCCATAATAATTTACGGCATCTACGCATTGCTGTACAAGAGCCAAAGCATCGTGTCCTTGGTCTTGCAGTCTACCTACCAGCGGGCATACGTAGGTAGCACCTGCCGCCATAGCCATATAGGCTTGTTGGAGCGTATAAACCAAATGGATATTTACTTGATAACCTTCGTCTGTGAGTTTTTTACAGGCTTTTACACCTTCCAAAGATACAGGTATTTTGAAAACGGTTTTTTCTTTGCTCAAGCCTAATTTTACAAGTCTTTTGGCTTCTTTTACAATTTCATCTGCATTATCGCCGAGTGCTTCTACTTGCAAAATAGGCACCATTTTAGAAAGTTTGAGGATAATTTCATCTACATTTTTTACGCCTTCGCGGTGCATAAAAGTAGGAGTGGTGGTCAGTCCTGTGAGAAATCCGAGTTTGAAGGCTTCTTCAATTTCTTTGATGTCAGCTGAATCAAGATAGAGTTCCATTGCGTACAAAAGTTTATTTTTCAAATTACGCCCCAAAGTAAAGATTTTTCTTGTAAATCTCAAAATGGATTTTACAGCAAGGCAAAATTTTCTGTAATTTGCGGCTGAGTACAGAGTGTATTGAGTACAGAGTATTGAGTACCAACTACCAACTACTAATTACTAACTACTAACTACTAACTACTAACTACCCAACTATGCTATATCATCAGGAATTAGGCAATCAAGGCAAAGAAATCGTAATTATTCACGGGCTTTTCGGCTCTTCGGATAATTGGCTCACGATTGGCAGGGCACTAGCAGATGAGTACAAGATTTATCTCATAGACCAACGCAATCACGGAAAGTCTTTTCATAGCTCTGAATGGACTTACGAGGCTATGGCAAAAGATTTACACGAATTTGTTGAGGCTAAAAACTTGCAAAACCCTATTCTTTTAGGACATTCTATGGGTGGAAAAACCGCTATGTATTATGCTTGTACGTACTTTCCGACCAAAATTGAAAAACTCATCGTAGCAGATATTGCCCCCAAGAGCTATCCGCTTCATCATCAGCATATTTTGGAAGGTTTGCAAGCGATTGATTCGCAAAAGCTGACCTCTCGCAAAGAAGCCGAAGATATTTTAAGCCATTACGTAAAAGAAGCCTCTACCAAAGCCTTTTTGCTCAAAAATCTATACCGAGAAGGAGAGAAATGGGCTTGGCGTATCAATTTACCCGTTATTGCCGAACAAATTGCTAATGTAGGAGAGGGCTTGCATACCAACCTTACATTTGACGAGCCAACGCTTTTTATTCGGGGTGAAAAATCTCATTATATTCTTGACGAAGATTTTGAGCTTATCCGTTATTATTTCCCCAAGGCTATTATTGAAACCGTAGCTGAGGCAGGGCATTGGCTTCACGCCGAAAAACCACAAGAATTTTTGGAGGTCGTGAAAAATTTTTTGAAAAATTGACTTTAAGTTATTTGTAGGTTCAAGCGTTTGAAGTTCAAAGATGCAATGAGCAAATGGAGCATTTTAATTTTTTTATTTCGGTTCTTTGTGCAATTGCTTTGTTCATTTACAGCCTGAAAGGTTTTAGCAAGGAGTTGGAAAGCATTGCCTCGGATACGCTTCGCAATCGTTTGGAAAAACTGACCGAAAATCGTTTTAGTGGCTTTCTGATAGGGGCTATTTTTACGGCTATCATACAATCCAGTAGTGCGGTTTCTTCTATGGCAGTAGCACTCATCAATAGTGGTATTTTGCCTTTCAAAAATAGTTTGGCTATACTTTTTGGAACAAATGTAGGCACTACCTCTACGGCTTGGATAGCTTCTTTTGATACTCGCTATATGGGACCTGTACTTATTGTTTTGGGGTGGCTGGTAGGAGCAGTGCCGCATCGTATTCATTTACTTGGAAAGGCAATTTTTTACTTTGGCTTTATTTTTTTTAGCTTAAATCTGATAGGCAGTGCTTTGGCAGGTGTAAAAAACAATCCTGAATTGCTCAAAACCATTCAATCGGTAGAAGGGCATTTGGAAGGCATAGCCGTAGGGCTGATTGTTACGGCTTTGGTGCAGTCAAGTTCGGTAGTGAGTGGTTTGTGTATTTTACTCGTAAGTCAAAATATTATTAGCTTATCCACGGGCATTGCAATTATTATTGGGGCAAATACAGGAACAACCAGCACTGCTTTGCTGGCAAGTTCGCAATTCAGTCGCCCTGCCAAAATGGGAGCAGTAGCCAATTTTTTGTTCAATTTTACAGGAACTATTTTATTTTTTCCTTTTATCAATTTGTTGAGCCAAGTGGTAAGTTCTTTGATGAATAACCCTGCCCAACAACTTGCAATGGCTCATCTTTTGTTCAATCTGATTACCTCTGCTTTGTTTTTGGTTTTTCTCAACCCCTTCCATAATTTTTTACTGAAAATGTATGAGAGGGGGAAATAGTTTTTAATTAAAAAGCAAAAGTACTTTGTTTTTCAAATAATAAAGAAACGAAAATAACCACATCAAAATATGATGTGGTTTGCAAATTTTATGGGGTGTTATTTGCCGAAATATTTTTCACGGAGTTTATCATCGTACAAATCGGCATAGTAGCCAATTCTATCCAGCATAGCGGCGGCTTCGGTTTTATCCAGCCCTTGTGCTTCGCGTATCATTTTGATATAGGCGTAGTTATCTTTAATGGTAAAAGCTACGCCATACAAAGTATGATTGATTTGCAAAAGTTCTTGGTAAAAAGCCTCACGATTGGTAGGGGGTACGCCCACCACAGGCGAGAGCAGTTGGAAATAAATTTGCTTGTTGCTTTCCATTTCCCAAACATCTACCCAAACACTTGCCGAGCCTCTTTTCAAGTTCCATTGCCCTTCTAATTCGCCTCTGCAAGCTACGGGGTCTTCGCCCATATCACGGATACAACTTTCAATAATTTCGTAATAGTATTTGATAGGTTGTTGCATAATTTTTAGAATTTTTGAGGCTAACGCAAATCAAAACAAATACAATTTGGGCAAATATGCAAAAAAACTTTGAAAAATATTTTTTTTGCCTCAAAAATTTTTCAAACAAAGAGCAGGAAATGGCAAAGTAGAATTATTGAGTTTCAAATCATCATAGCATTTGACTGCCCAATTTTAATGTTTATTGACTTCATCAGTTTCTATTAAGCCATCTCGTAGGCGTATGATACGATGAGCGTGGCGGGCAATATCTTCTTCGTGAGTAACCATAATAATTGTATTGCCTTTTTGATGCAAAGCGTCAAAAAGAGCCATTATTTCGTGAGAGGTTTTTGTATCTAAGTTTCCTGTGGGTTCATCTGCCAAAATAATACTCGGATTATTTACCAAAGCCCTTGCAATAGCAACCCGCTGGCGTTGCCCTCCTGAAAGCTCATTGGGGCGATGTTTGGCTCTGTTTTCTAAACCTACATTTTTTAGTGCCTCCATAGCTCTTTCTATGCGTTCTTTTTTGCCTACACCTGCATAGATGAGTGGTAAAGCGACATTTTCCAAAGCCGTAGAGCGAGGCAAAAGATTGAAAGTTTGGAACACAAATCCAATTTCTTTGTTGCGAATTTCCGCCAATTCATTATCGCTCATATCGCTTACTTCTGTACCATTGAGAATGTAAGAGCCTTCGTTGGGGGTATCCAGACAGCCAATAATATTCATCAGTGTAGATTTCCCCGAACCCGAAGGTCCCATAAAAGCTACATATTCACCCTTACGAATAGTGATGCTAATATCTTTTAAGGCGTGAATTACCTCACTGCCCATTTCATATCTGCGTGCTAAATGATGAGTTTCTATGATAATTTTGCTCATAAGGGTTCGGATTTTGAAAGTTCAAAAGTTTGAGGTTCAAAGGTTTTGTTTTAATAATCTCCTGCTTCTTGCCTCCTGTTTCCTGCCTCTTATTTTGTACTAATCAACGTTTTTTTTCTGCAAGAATTGTTTGGTAACGAGGAAAATCTTGTGGAGCAAGGCTTTGTATTTTGGAAAGAGCCTCTTTGGCATACTCCAAAAATTCTGCTTTAAGGCACTGTTCAAAGTATAATTTCCAAGCAATAGGGTGCAGTTCGGCGAAACGAGTTGCCTGTACTGCCCAATCATAAGCCCTGCCCTGCGGATTTTTATCTAATTCATTTGCAAGAGCAATCATACTGGGGTAAAACATTATTTCAAACGGATTGCCCCAAATAGCTTCTTGGTACCATTTGTAGGCACTATCAGGCTGATTTTTTTCTACAAGAACTCCTCTGAAAAACTTCTGATAAGGCTCGTACATAGCATTGAGTTTGTAGTTTTCTACTAAATTTTTCAGCGTGCTGAAATCGTTTCTGTAAAAAGCCACCTTCATTTTTACCCAAATAAGTTCGCTTTGAGCATTTTGTGAAATAGCAAGATTGTTAGGGATTTTCTGTAAAAATTTATCGGCTTCTTCTGTTTTCCCTTCTTTTAGGAGCAAATTGGCGGTTTCGGCAAAGGCTTTGGCTTTGAGGGTTTCATTCTGAATACTTTCTGCAATTTGCATTTTGAGCGTTATATCAAGGTCGTTTCGGTAGTAAATCATTCCATAACGCACCGAATCGGAGTATTCTTGCCACTTATTTTTTTCTGCATAATGGACTTTGAATAGCACTTCTGCTACTTTTTTGCGTTGGGGCTTCAAGCTATCCAAAGCAACCAATTGCCATAGTCCTACACATTCTTCCAAATTTCTATCTTCGCTCAGAGCTACTGCCCATAAATAATTGATTTCGTTTTTGTTTTGCGAAGCAAACTCATTTTTGTATATTTTTTCTACTGCTTGCACAGCTTGCCAAGATTGCCCTAACCTTATGAGATGTTTTACGAGGTTGTATTGGTAGTCGGAAGCAGAAATATAAGCCAAAAAGCGACTGGCTTCAATAGCTTGTTGTTGGAAATTTTTCTTAAAAAAATGATTTCGTTTGGCTTGCAAGAGAAAATCGTTCAAAGATATATTCTGACTGCTGTTGAGCAAACGATTGACTACGTATAAGGCATTGGTATCTTGGGTATTTGCTGATAGAAAATTATACAAATAAACTGCCTGATTTTTATTCAGAAGAGTGGTATCTTCAAGACTTTTTCTTGCAAAGCTCACATTAAAGGGAATGTTAGCGTTTTTTTGGTAAGCATTAAAAGTAGCCAAAAGATTGCTGGTAAAGGTGGCATCATTTTGGGGGGCGATTTTACTCAAAGTATCTTGTTTGAGAAAAGGTTTGCGAGCCAAAAGCCCCAGCAAATTGGTTTGAATTTCAAGGGGATTTTGGGTGTAATTTTGAGCCTTTTGCAGGTAAAAGTAGGCAGAGTCAATCTTATTTTCCAAAGAGTACATTATACCCAAATTGCTGTAAAGAAAAGCATTTTGAGGAAACTTCTGAACGCCTTGCAAATAATAGCTGATAGCTTGTGGAATTTGATTTTTATCAATGTATTCTTGTGCGATAATGGCATAAGTAAAGGCTTGTGGGTCGCGAAGAAGGGCTTGTTTGAGCAATTTGATACGCTTTTCGGTTTGCTCTTCGCTTACATTTTCTTTTTTTCCTATTATGGAAGCCTTTGCAAGCCATAAACGATGGCTGGCAGGGTCGCGGGAAAGAGCCGTTTCGTAGAAATCATCTGCAAGCAAATGTTCGGTTTCACGAGGACTTTCTAAATACAAATCGCCTACCCCATTGAAATACGCTGCAATAGCCTGATTGAGAGCAATGGCATTTTCTTTGTAAATCACCAGCCCCATCAGCAAAAAACCTAAGCCTCTTGTCAGATACCAAGGAATGGGTTTGGCTTCTTGATTTCCATAAAATGTTTGTGAAAAGTTTTGACTGGCTTCCTGAAAGTTAATTTTTCGGAAATTGAAAGTAACATACACCCATAAAGCCACAGCAAAACCAGCGTGGGAATATGTGATAAAATCTTCGCTTGCGGCGATAGCGTCTTCATTGGCAGTGGCATTGAAGTAGAAAAGTGTGCTATTGGTAATAATTACCATTGCCAAATACACCCAAATACGCATTCTTTCGGGGACAATCAGTTGGAATAAAGGGTTGTGTCTTACCCCCCAAAAGCCTGCGATTTGCGAAATAGCCAGAATGTAAAAGTCATCAATGAGGAAAAAATCTGTATTGTACTGCTTGCTATTGCGTAAGTAAAGCAAAAATAAATTGGTGAGATACAAAGCGATAAACAAATGAAAACCTAATTTTTTGGGTTGTGTAGCGGTAAGCGAAGCTACCAAATAAGGTATTTCGGAAGCAAGTAGAAAAATGGTGCTAATCGTAATGATGGCAGGCAAAATAATTCCATAACTTGATAGGTAAAGTGTAGGATTGCTTTCTTTGGCAAAAAGAAAAACGAGTAAATCAAGCAGAAGCCAAAGAATGAAGTTAATACCAAAGCGTTGTAAAAACGAATATTTTTGCCCAAAAGCGTGAAAATAATAATTTGTCCCTATCATCAGCACAATCCAAATACCGCTCCATAGCCATTTGGCATAAATTCCTAAAATCCCAAGTAAATTAATTTGCAAGGTAATTATAAAGATTATCATTAGCGTTGCAGAAAGCAAAAAATAGGTTCTTTTGAAAAAGCTGGTACTCGCACCAAGTAAGCTGACAGCAAGCGAAACAACTATCCACCAAACTTGCGAAGCCCAAAAAGGGATTTTTAGGTCGGTAGCAACATACAAATATTGCTGAAAGTAAGAAGGAACAAGGAAATCCACTTGCAAAAGTCCTTTTTCAAAGGTTTCCAAGGGGATTTCTTGGGTTTGAGTGGTAATAAGCGTTTTCCATTCATAAAGCCACTGGTAGCCCCAGTGTCTGCTAATGAGCATTGCTACAAGGCTTATTGCGGCAAAAATCATAAACCAATATACAAGCCATTTATTTGAATAGTTACGCCAAAAAAGAAAATGTTTTTTTTGCATAGATTACCTTACTCTAAATTATTTTCCTGCAAAAATATTTGTATTTCTTGAAAAATGTGTAATTTTGGTTAAAGTTTATTTTTGCGTTAATCAAAAATCAAAATTTTACAGAAAAATGTTAAATTTAGTCATTTTCGGTCCGCCGGGTGCAGGCAAAGGCACACAAAGCGATAAACTTATCGCCAAATACAATTTGTTTCATATTTCCACAGGAGATTTGTTCCGAAAGCATATCAAAGAGCAAACCGAACTCGGAAAAAAAGTTGTTGAATACACCAACAACGGCATTTTAGTACCTGATGAGATTACAATTGCAATGCTGAAAGAAGTCTTGGATACACACTCAGAGGTAAATGGTTTTATTTTTGACGGATTTCCACGTACCGTAGTGCAAGCTGAAATGCTGGATAAATTTATGAAGGAACGTGGCACTGCCATTCACGCCGTAGTAGCTCTTGACGTAAGTGAAAACGAAGTAAGGGAGCGTTTGGCAAAACGCAAACTTATAGAAGGACGCTCTGACGATGAAGAAGAGAAAATCAACAAACGCATTTTTGAATACTACAACAAAACGATGCACGTTTTGCCTTATTATCATAGCAAAGGCAAACTCTGCAAAATCAATGGCATTGGCGATATAGAAGAGATTTTTCAGAACATCTGCCAAGCTATTGAACAAGTAAAAGAAAAAATATAAAATGAAGGCAAGTGAATAACTTGCCTATTTTTTACTAACTTCATCACTTGTACCCAGCCATTAACTTACTCTTGGAGCAAGCAACAGCCCTGTAATCTATCAACCCTGATTTTTTTCTTTTCTTGAAACATTTTTCCGCTTGCATACGTAATACTAGTAGAAGCCTTTGTATTTTAGCAAAGATTCTTTTATTTTTACCAAGTAAGGAGCAACCCTCTGCCTGTAAGTGAGTGAGGAATAAACCAACAAATATTTTATGCAAACACTAAAAGTTTTAGGCTTTTTAGCCACGATTGGGCTGATAGCCGCCAGCACTGCTTGTAACAAAAAATCCCCCAACCCGCAAGAGGAGTGCTATAAAGGTGTAGTTATTGGGAAGATTCGCTCCTGGGGTGGAGGTTTGGCTGTTAGTATGGAAAAAAACACATTTAGTAATCATCAATGGCGTGGTTATAATAATGTAGTAGAAGCACTAGGAATTGATATGAGCTTAGCACCTAATACGGTAATTTATTTTAATGCCAGATTTGCAACAGAGGAAGAGAAATATTACCCTTTCTCTGCTGACGGCGATGAATCAAATAAACCCATAATTGTAGTTTCAAATGTTTCGTTTATTTCTTGTAATCCTTCAAATTAAAGTTTTATGAAAAAACTGGTATTACTCTTAATTAGCTTTTTTGTTTTCTTGTCGGCAAAAACTCAAAACTATTATTACTCTGGCGGGAAACAAATATTCTTGCAAGTGGACACCACCCAAGTTGTTTTGTACTTTTTTAGCAAAACTTCCGTACAAACCGTTCAACAAAAAGTAGCTAATATTGATAAATCATTGAATATTAGCGGATTACAATTAACAGGTGGGGGGGAAAACATTCATTATCAATAATTTAAATAAAAGGCAAGCTTTTCAAGATATACAAAACGCACTTGGTAATGAAGTTGAATTTACAAGTTTTACTTACAAATTGGCAAATACTCCCTTCTATCCAACCAATCACATTATTTTAGAATTAAAAGAAAATATCTCTATTTCACAAGTCTTACAGATGAGTGCAAGCGATGATGTCGCTCATAGCGACATCATCGCTACACATTCCTAAACAACCTCATATAAAAAATGAATGAAAGCTGAAGTCCTCAATGTCTTGAACTCCAAACTTAATTAAAATATCGCATTACTTAGCTTGGTTTTTCTCAAATAAAATAGTGTGGAACAAACCCAAAATTAAGGAAAAAGTCGTTACACAAAGAGCTAGAAAACTTTTAACAGAAAAACTTGATTGTAACCATTCATAAATTGAAAAACCAATGAGTATGCCTATTAAAATGCAATAAAGAAGTATTTTTTTATCTCTTGGAATTTTCATTGTCCTAATAAAGCCCAGAAAACTATACAAGTATTGATATGGAGATAAAGACAACCCAAGCGACAATTTTGTATAATTTTATCGCTTGAGAAATATTATCAAGGTTGCATTTTTCCAACGATTTCGGGCGAAATACCCATAGATGAAAAGCCACCATCGTGGTAGAGGTTCTGCATTGTTACGTAACGTGTAAGGTCGGAAAAGAGCGTAATGCAGTAATCTGCACAGGCTTCGGCGGGGGCATTACCCAAAGGCGACATCATATTGGCATACTCAAAGAAGGCATCAAAACCCGAAACACCTGTTCCTGCGGTAGTTTTGGTAGGAGATTGTGAAATCGTATTGATACGCACTTTTTTGAGCCTTCCATAACGCTCCCCATAACTGCGAGCAATAGACTCCAATAATGCTTTGGCTTGTGCCATATCCGAATAATCGGGGAAAGTACGTTGGGCGGCAATATAGCTTAATGCCACTACCGAAGCATATTCGTTTAGGGCATCTAATTTTTCGGCTACCTGCAACATTTTATGAAAAGAAATCGCCGAAATATCCAAGGTTTTCAAAAACCACTCATAATTCAAATCGCCATAGGCTTTGCCCTTGCGTACATTCGGGCTCATTCCGATAGAATGTAACACGAAATCAATTTTTCCACCCAAAACCTCCATTGCCTTTTTGTAAAGGTTTTCAATATCTTCTACCGAAGTGGCATCAGCCCCAATCACTTCGGCTTGGCAATGCTGGGCAAGTTCATTGATTTTACCCATACGCAATGCCACAGGAGCATTGGAAAGCACAAAAGTAGCTCCTTCGGCTTTGGCTTTGAGAGCCACTTGCCAAGCAATAGATTTTTCGTCTAATGCACCTGTAATAATTCCTTTTTTACCTGCTAATAAATTGTATGCCATAACGCTAAAATTTAATGAAACCAAAAAGATTTTGGGCAAATATAGCTAATTTTCCAAGCTAACCTTACACAAAATCAAATTTTTAGCTTTCCCAAAGGTTACTTTTGTGTAAAATGGGTATTAAAAGAAAATTTCGGGCAAGATTTTGAAAATACAAGTGCAATGTCTAAATTTCTGCTTTCAATCAAGGCTCAAATGAACGAGGCTTTGCAACACTCAGAAGCAGATATTATTTCGGCACTTCGGCAAGGCGATAGTAAAGCTCTGGAAATTATCTACAAGCAACACTATCCTGCCATTTTGCACTTTATTATTCAAAACAACGGCACCGACCAAGACGCCAAAGACCTCTATCAAGAGGCTGTTATTATTTTGTACGAAAAACTCCGACAAGAGCATTTTCTGCTTACCTGCCAAATTAAAACTTTTTTGTATTCGGTTTGCAGAAAATTGTGGCTCAAACGCTTACGCGAAAAAGGCAAATATTTTGGCAAATTAGAAGATTTTGAAAGTTTTTTGCCTTTGGAAGAAGACGAACTTGGCATAGAGGAAAATGAGCAAAAACTCGGGGCAATGGCAACCGCTATGGAACAACTCGGCGAACCCTGCCGAACACTCCTCAAAGATTTTTATGTAAGCGGGCTGAGTATGCAAGATATTGCCGAAAAAATGGGTTACACCAATGCCGATAATGCTAAAAACCAAAAATACAAGTGTCTGGTAAGGCTGAAAAAACTCTTTTTTGAACGATATAAAAAGTTTGAGTAATGAGTAATGAGTACAGAGTAATGAGTAGTGAGTAGTGTGTAGTTTGGATTATTTTTGAAATTGTACGACTATGAGTTTGCAACAAAAATACGAATGGATTGAAAGATACCTTGCAGGCAAATTGGAAGGCAACGATTTGAGCGATTTTGAGGCTAAAATGCAAAATGAGCCTGCCTTTGCCCAAGAAGTAGAGGAGCATAAATTTTTAATGGAAACCCTTGCCCAAATGGCTCAACGTGAGCAGTTAAAAGCTCAAATGAACCTATTTCATAAAGATTTGGACAAGCACAAGGCTTGGGTTTTCTACAAACACCCTATTATTCAAAATTTTTGGAAAAAGCATTTTGCTACAATGGCAGTAGCGGCTTCAGTCGCCATTCTGACCGCCGTTGGGGTGCTTTGGAATGTAAAAAATCTCAATCAGTTAGAAGATAAGCAAACTGCTTATTTCCGTTCGCTCAAAAAAGATATTGATGATGTAAAAAAGCGTCAGAATAATTTGGAAGCAAAAACAGAAAAAGAAAATAACACCCAACCCATAGACCATACCGCTACTGCTTTTGTAATTTCTGCTAGTGGCTATTTGCTTACCAACTATCACGCTGTAAAAGATGCCGATGCCATTTTTGCAGAAAGCAAGCAAGATTCTCTCCAACGCTATCGGGTAACACTTTTCTACAAAGATGAAAAAACCGATTTGGCAGTGCTGAAAATAGAAGATAGCACTTTCCGAGGTTTCAGGAATTTGCCCTATGCCTTACGTTTGGAAGCAGATTTGGGTGAGGAAGTTTTTACGCTTGCCTATCCACGCGAAGATATGGTGTATGGTAAAGGGGAAATCTCGGCTCGTACAGGTTTTGAAGGCGATAGTTTGGAGTATCAAATTTCTGTGCCCGTGAACCCAGGCAATAGCGGTGCCCCACTTTTTGATGAAAAAGGCTTTTTGATTGGGGTTATCAATCGTAAGCATACCCTGCAAGAAGGAGCGGCTTTTGCTATCAAAGCAAAACACATCAAAGCTCTCATTGATAGTGCTACCATCGCCCAAAAACCTGAAAAGCAAATTATCCTGCCCCAACGCAACTTGATAGCTCCCCTTAAAAGACCTCAACAAATCAAAGCACTGCAAAACTATGTTTTTGAGCTAAAAGTACATAAAGCCACCGAAGTAACAGCAAGCAAGTAAAAAAAGAGGCAGGAAGTTTGAATAAAAGATAGTTTCCCAAAATTTTACCTTCCAAAAATAAGCGGCGAAGTCTATGAAAAAGATTTTGCCGCTTATTTTTTTAAGCCCTGACACCCCCACAGCAAGAGAAAGTTTTTTGGCTTGTTTGTAAAAAATTGTGTAACTTTACACTTGTAAATTGTATTTTTCAAACTCAAAACCATAGCATTATGAAGAAAAACTACTTACTTTCATTGCTTTTGATAGGTTTTTTGCATTGGGCTAATGCTCAAAACCTGCTTGGTATTGCCAATAGCAATTATGCAGGCACCAACGGACTTTTTCTCAATCCTGCCAGTATTGCCGATAGCAAACACCGCTTTTTCCTAAACTTCTACACTTTGGATTTTTACGTAGCCAACAACTACTTTCAATCGGGGCAAAAAGTACTTACTTTATTACAAGGCTATGATAATTTCAAAGTAAGCAAAATGATTGAAAGAAGCAACGGAAATTTCTTTGGACAAGGCGTAGATTTTCGTTTTCTTAATTTTTTAATCAGGCTCAATGAAAAAAATAGCATTGCCTTTGGCTTACGTCCTCGCTTTCTTATCAATGCCACTGATGTCTCGCAAAATATCTACACGCTGGCACGTTTTGAAGGCGAAAACTTTTCCGATGTATATCGTAACCAACTTTTTAAAGATGCCCGTGGGAATGTGAACATCAATGCTTTGGCAGAATACCGAGCCAGCTTTGCTCGCACTCTTTGGAGCGAAGGTAGCCACTATTTGAAAGCAGGAGCTACACTGAAATATTTACAAGGTTTTGGCGGGCTAACTATTCAAGGAAAAAATGTAGATTTTTTCATTGATGATAACGATTATTACAATATGGAAAAGGGGGAAATTACGATTGGTTATAGCGACCCTCGTTTTGCAGACTTTGATAGCCCCCAAGATGTTTTTCAGGGCAGACTTGCGAATGGTTTTGGAGCAGATATAGGTATTTCTTATGAGTTTCGCCCCGACCCTAATGAAAACAAATACCAAATGGACGGCGAAACTCGTACCGACCACCGTATGATTACCTACAAGTACCGAGTGGGACTTTCTTTGATGGATATTGGTGGCATCACTTACAAACTGCAAGACTCGCGTTTTTACTCTATCAATCGTAATACGCTCACTATCGTAAAACGCTTTGATGTAACCCAACCCGATAGTTTGGCAAAAGATTTGGGGGCAAACCTCACGCAAATTACTGCTCCTTACAAAACTACCCTCCCTACAATGCTTTTTGCTACCTTTGACTACAAACTGGCTAATAAACTCTATGCTAATCTTACTTACGGACAAAGTTTGCGGCGAAAAAGTGCTATTGGTATGCACCAAGCCTCTTTCGTAGGCATTACGCCACGATACGAGAGTCGCCTTTTAGAGTTTGCACTACCCGTGATGTTGAGTGAAAATTTTAGCAATTTTAATGTAGGTCTATCGCTTCGTTTGGCATATTTATTTGTAGGTTCAGACAATATCATTGGCACGCTTTTCAGCGAAAAAGCCAGCGGTGCAAATTTTTATGCAGGTTTGAACTTGCCAATTTTCAACAAAAAGCGTCCCAAAGATAGCGATGGCGACGGTGTGAGCGATAAAAAGGATAAATGTCCAGGGGCTTCAGGTAGCGTGGGCGGCTGTCCGGATAGAGATAATGACGGCATTGCTGATGCCGACGACGCCTGCCCCGATGAAGCAGGGATTGCTGAATTTCAGGGCTGTGCCGATAGAGACGGCGATAAAATCATTGATAAAAACGACCTCTGCCCCGACCAGCCCGGCTTACGTGAATTTCAAGGTTGCCCCGATACCGATGGCGATAAAATCCCTGATAAAGATGATGCCTGCCCTAATGAAGCAGGACTTGCCCAGTTCCAAGGTTGTCCTGATACCGATGGCGATGGCTTACCCGATAAAGATGACTCTTGCCCTCGCGAAGCAGGCTTGCGTGAGTTGCAGGGTTGCCCTGATAAAGACGCAGACGGCGTGGCAGATAAAGACGATGCCTGCCCCGATGTACCCGGCTTAAAAGATAACAAAGGTTGCCCCGCCAATAAAATTGAGGAAGATAAACTTGCCGCTATTGCCCGTGAAATTCAGTTTGAAACAGGAAAGGCTACTATCAAGCGTCAGTCTTTCCCTATGCTTGATGAACTTGCTCAATTGATGATAAAATACAACGAGGCGAAAATTCAGGTAGAAGGACATACCGATAACGTAGGTAACAAACAAGCCAACAAGCAACTTTCGCAACGCAGAGCCAATGCTATCAAGAATTATTTGGTGAAAAAGGGTATCAAACCTGAAAGAATTACCGCTATTGGCTTTGGCGATGAACGCCCCAAAGATGGCTCTACCGATATAAAAGCCGCCAACCGCACCCCCGAGCAAAGAGCCGCTAACCGAAGAGTAGAAATCAAATCTTTGTAGCCCTAAAAAACAAGCAATAACATCACTCCAAGTGGTGTTATTGCTTTTATTTGGGGTAGGCAGATTTGTTTTTTTACAAAATAGGTTTTTTGCAAATCAATTTTTTAGTAATATTGCGGGCAATTTTTCAGATGTTCCACATTTTAAGCTATTACGAAAATGTCAAAAATAAAAGTTGCTATCAATGGCTTTGGACGCATTGGCAGGCTTTCGTTCAGAGCAATGCTCAAAAAAGAAAACTTGGAAGTGGTTGCTATCAATGACCTGACCGATACCAAAACCTTGGCTCACCTGCTCAAATACGACTCGGTACACGGGAAATTTGCAGGTGAAGTAAGCTATGATGCTGAAAATTTAATTATCAACGGACAAAAAATTCGTGTGTATGCCGAAAAAGACCCTAAAAATCTGCCTTGGTCAAATTTAGGCGTAGAAGTAGTTTTGGAATCCACAGGTAGATTTACAGACGAAGCAGGTGCAGGCGGACACATTGCGGCAGGTGCAAAAAAAGTAATTATTTCTGCCCCCGCAACAGGCAATATCCCTACGGTAGTTTTGGGTGTTAATGACCATATCCTGACAGGCAAGGAAACCATTATCTCCAACGCCTCTTGTACTACTAACTGCCTTGCTCCTATGGCAAAAGTTCTTGATGATGTGTTTGGCATTGAGTCGGGCTATATTACTACTATTCACGCCTACACCGCCGACCAAAATCTGCAAGATGCTCCTCACAAAGATTTACGCAGAGCCCGAGCCGCCGCTTATTCTATTGTACCTACTTCCACAGGTGCCGCCAAAGCAGTAGGCTTGGTATTGCCACATCTGAAAGGAAAGCTGGATGGCGTTGCTATGCGTGTGCCTATTCCTGATGGCTCGCTTACCGATTTGGTAGCGGTACTTAAAAAGCCTGCCACGATTGCCGAAATCAATCAGGCTATGAAACAAGCCGCCGAAACAAGCCTGAAAGGCATTCTAGCTTATACCGATGAGCCTATTGTTTCTATTGATATTGTAGGCGATACGCACTCTTGCATTTTTGATGCTCAAATGACTGCCGTAATGGGCAATTTGGTAAAAGTAGTAGGTTGGTACGATAACGAAGCAGGTTACTCGCATCGTATCGCCGATTTGATTGAAAAAGTTGGGAAATAATTTGCTATTTTGCGATAAAACATTTACCTTTGCACCCAATTCAAAGGCTACTGAAAAGTAGCTAACCGGTTCCGTAGCTCAACTGGATAGAGCAACTGCCTTCTAAGCAGTAGGTTACAGGTTCGATTCCTGTCGGAATCACTTCTCTTTCTGGCGAGGTAGCTCAGGTGGTTAGAGCGTCGGATTCATAACCCGAAGGTCAGGGGTTCAATTCCCCTCCTCGCTACGAAAAACCCTTCATACTGCACGTATGAAGGGTTTTTGCTTGTATATTCGTTTGTATTTTTCTTGAAATTATACGTAGCAAGCGATGATGCCGCTCAAAGCGACATCATTGCTTTCATTCTACCTCCCCAATTTTGTTTTTTTGTAAAAACGGAATTTTAAGGGAAAAACCTTTACACAAAACGCATAATCATGCAAGTATAGTCATCATAAGGGGGCAGACCTTGTGAAAATTCCCTCACGTTTTCAATAAGGCGGGTTTGCAGTACATCTATGGGCAAATGAATATTTTGAGCGAAAAAATCTTTCAGACGCTCATAGCCGTACTCCTCTTCTTGCGAATTCTTAGCTTCGCTGATACCATCGGTGTATAAGAAAATAATATCGCCAGTATTATAGGACATTTGCGTAGTAGCAATAAATTTGGTATAGGCTTTGTTACGCATAATGCCTAAGCCCAACCCTTTATCTTGAATATAGTCAGCGATTTGGGTTTGTGCATTGTAGTAAAGCGTAGGACAATGCCCTGCCCTCGCCATTGTAAGTGTTTTCTTTTCGGTATCTACCAAAAGCAAAGTTATGGTAATGAAAGAGGCTTTTTCAAAACATTGCGAAACAGCTTGATTGGCGTATAGCAAGAAATACTCTGGCGACATATCCAATTGTGCCAAACTCTGAAAAATGCCTTTCATCTGTGCCATATTAAAAGCGGCACTGGTGCCTTTGCCCGAAACATCTCCAATCACGATATAAGCTCTATGCGGCGAAACTTTGAAAATATCGTAATAATCTCCCCCCACCGATTTGGCAGATTCCGAAAAACCGAAAATTTCAATGCTTTCGTGAAATTGCAGATTTTTAGGAAGCAGACTTTTCTGCACTTTTTCAGCAATATCTAGCTCCTGTTGTAATTTTTCCTTTTCAATTACTTGCCCTAAAAGTTGATAGTTCTCAATACTAATACTTGCCTGCTTTCCAAAGGTTTCCAGCAAGTCTTGGTGTTCGCTATTGAAACCTTCTTCCTGAACTTTCAAAAGAATTATTTTGCCTAAAACTTCTTTCTTTCTGCTGTAAAGCGTTTTTATCATTACCGAACCATATCCCTGCATAGCCTCTTCCAAAAGCATCAGGTTATCAATTTGCTCATAGTCAGCAATTTTATCTTTGAGGGCATTGCGAATAAGCCGAGCATCACTATCTTCCATTGCCAAAGCAATAAGCTGGTTATTTGCCTTAATTTCCAGAAAGCCCGCATCGGCTTGAGTTACTTGCAAAGCATTTTGTAAGAGTGCTTGGTAAATATCTTGCTCCGAACTTCCCACTTGCAAAGATTGTGTAAGTTGCTGAAAAGCAAGAATTTCCTCTATCTTTTTCTTATACACCGAAGTCGTAGGAATATTGAATAATAGCACTAATATTGCCATAGTAGCGTAAATCAGCACAAAAGCAAGCAAACCTACTGCATAAACCGAAAAGCCTATATCATATAGCATTATGCCTTTGTTGTAATAGTAAAAAATGAGGTAGGCAAAATAAGCCCCAAAAAGGCTAATCAGGAGCAAAATGCCAATATTACGTAATTTAGCAGGGGTACTCAAATACGCAACCCAGTGCATATTTACGCAAAATAGCAATGAAATAGCCACTAAAGTTCCCAAAGTAGCCAAGTAGGGCAAACTTTGAAAAGGAAAATCAAAAAAATTAAAAATTAGGCTTGCAAAAAAAATGTAGATAAATGTATTCCAAACCCAAACTACATATTTGGGCGATTGTCGGAAAATGAGTATGCGAAAAATAAAAAAGGTATAAGTCAGGAAATTGACCGCCAGTAACATACTCCACAAGTAAAAGCTATTGAGCAGAGTGCTATTATCTACCCAAAAATTTCTTCTAAGCAGAGTAATTACAATAAACCACAGCAAAGACAAAGCTATACTCACAAAGCCTACATAAAACACTTTGCCAATCAGTTCGGAGCTTTCTTTTTCTCTGAATTTATCAATGCGGTAGCGGTAAAAGAAAAAAATGATAAGTAGCACAACATTTTCCAATACCCCCTTGAAATAAGCATCTATTTCGCCAACCCAAGTTTTGCTACGAATACTTAGGAAAAGGTAAAAAGTGGTATTGAGCGTAATCAGTGCCGCCCAAGTAAAAAGATTTGCCAAAAGAAAAGGATTTAAGCGAAGTTTGAAGGTAGAAAGCATATCGTTTGAAAATCAATAAATCAAGTCTTGTACATTTTAATCTTGTTACTTGTCTAAAACTCTTAAAAGAAGGTTTTAAGGTTTGGAAGCGAAAAGTTTGAAGTTGAATAGTTTGAACTTTGAACGCTTGAACCTTTGAACTTTTTTGAACCTTGAACCTACAAATGCCTTGCTTTTAGAATATTCAGACAAGTTGTTGCGATAAATCATAAAAATAATCAAAAGCAGAAGCCTCTCCTGACTTCTGCCCTTTGTTTTGTAGAATTTCAGACCTGAAACATCATCAAAACCCCACCAAGTTGTATCTCATCTCCGTTTTTGAGTATATGCTTTTGCACGCGGTTGCCATTGAGAATAACTCCATTGGTACTATTGTTATCGGCAATAAACCAATTTCCTCCTTCGTTGGTAAGAATAGCGTGGCTACCCGAAACGGTCTGAATAGGTATCACAATATCGTTACCTTCCTTTCTGCCGATAGTCATTGTGGGTTTATGTAGCATAAAGGTTTGCCTGAAATTTTCACCAACTACATTAAGTTTAGGTGTTCCGCCACCACCGCCAATCATTGTTTTCTTGGGGTCAAATTTTTCAGGTTCTTTGAGCGTAGTAGTAGATTGAGCAAAAAACTGCTGTTGTTGCTGTTGAAGGCGTTGCTGTTCTTGCTGAAAAAGTTGTTGCTGGCGTTCCATTTCTGCTTTGGCGGCACGCTCTTTTTCTTCTTGCTCTTTTTTGGCTTTTTGCTGTTTATCATAGAAAAAGTAGCCTCCAATTCCTAAAATAGCCACAGCAATGCCAATATAAAGCAAGTTATTATTCGGTTTGCTTTCATTTTGAGCCTTTTCACCTTCTTTGGAAGCCGTAGGTTTAGTAATATTGAGGGCTTGTTTTGCTCCTGCAATGCTAATTTCCAAAGCACTCAAATCATCAGGATTGGGTAGCGTAAATGAAATTTGATAAATCTGCACGCCATCAGAGGCAGAAGATTCTGTTTTGAAAAAATCTTGTAAATTTTCTGTAATTTCAGAGGCACTGCTTACCAAAATGCTTTTGGCAGAGGTTTTATCGGCAAGTTTTTTCAGATTATCCAAAGCATACGTAAAGCCCGTTTTATAGACCAAAGAAAATACTTGTACGCCACTTTGGTTTGCCTTATCTATGCAGTCATCAATGCGAATAGGTGAATAGCTTTTATTTACGCCTGCGGTAAGCACTACAATTTGTTTTTGAGGGGTATTAGCGGTTTTGCTCACATAATCAATGGCATCGTAAATGGCTTTGTGTAAATCGGCTTGTTGCTGTGGGTCGGCAACAGGCTTTACTTTTTGTGATATTTCTTCTGCGATAGCTTGCTTGTTAGAGGTAAAATCAGCACTCAAATTATTTAGAATTTTGCTATCAGCATCAGCTTTCCAAAAAGAAGAGGCATTGAAAAAAGTACCTTCGGGGGCATTTTTGATAAAATCGCTTACACCCTTTTTGCAATTATTCACTACAACATTTGCCGTAAAGCCTGAAGTTTCTATCAGGAAGTATACGGATTTTGCTCCTGCCGAAGTTGTTTTTTCAGGGGCTTTCCACTGAAAAGGAATTTCCTTTCCTGCTTGCAAAATCTTTACATCTGCTTGCTTGATAGCCTTTTCAGAGCTGACGCTTATGCTTATATTAGGAAAAGCACCATTATCAATGCTTACATTTTGAGCATTCAGGCGAGCAAATGCTCCCACAACCAGCAAGATAAAAATGAGTTTTTGCATACTTTGCCAAGATTTTTTAGCAAACTTATTGAAAAAAAATTTGGCTTGCAAAAATATTTTTAGCAAGAATGTGAAGCAAGATATTTACCAAAGGCTAATAATTTTTCTTCCTGAAAATGGTGAGCAAGAATTTGCAAACCCACGGGCAAGCCTTTGTTATCTGCACCACAAGGAATAGCAAGTCCAGGAATACCTACTACATTGGCTTGCACCGTGAAAACATCTGCCAAAAACATTTGCAGTGGGTCTGATGCAAAATTTCCTATCGGGAAAGCGGTAGTTGGAGCCGCAGGCATTAGCCAAAAATCAAATTTTTCAAAAATTCTATCCGTAGCCTCTTTGATAACTCTTCGTACTTTTTGAGCTTTGGTGTAGTAGGCATCATAGTAGCTGGCACTAAGTACAAAAGTGCCTAACATAATACGCCTTTGTACATCTTTGCCAAAACCTTCGGAGCGTGTTTTTTTGTAAAGACTATCCAAGTCTTCTACCTTTTCGCTACGATAGCCGTATCGCACCCCATCATATCGGCTCAAATTAGAGCTTGCCTCGGCAGTAGTAAGAATGTAATAGGTAGGCAAAATGTATTCTAAAAGCGGAAAATCAATAGCTTCTACGCTATGCCCTTCTTTTTGCAAGAACTCAATTTTTTCTTGCATAGCTTTACGAATTTCGGGTTGTATAGCTTCGCTTTCAAGGCTTTCACGTAAGTAGGCAACTTTTACTTTTTCATTTAATTTCAGGCTTTGCGTGTATGCAGGTACAGGCGTATGCGAGGCAGTGCTATCGTAGTCATCTACACCTGCGATTACTTCCAAAACCAAAGCTACATCGTCTATGCTTTTGCCAAAAACACCAATACAATCAAAGGAGGAAGCATAGGCTATCAAGCCATAGCGAGAAATACGTCCATAGGTAGGTTTTAAGCCATATACGCCACAAAAAGCGGCGGGCTGTCTTACCGAACCGCCTGTATCGGAGCCAAGAGAAACTTGACACATATTGGCTTGCACAGCTACCGCCGAAGCCCCCGATGAGCCTCCGGGTACGTGATTGGGATTTGCGGCGTTGCGAGTAATGCCAAAAGCAGAGTTTTCGTTGGTAGAACCCATTGCAAATTCATCACAATTCTGCCTGCCGATAATAATGGCATCTTCGGCTAAAAGTCTTTCTACTACCGTTGCCGAAAATTGAGCAATAAAACCATTTAAGATTTTGGAAGCGGCTTGTAAGGGGTGGTCGGCATAGCTGATAACATCTTTCAAACCTACTACCAAACCTGCCAGCTTACCCGCAGTTCCTGCTTTTATTTTTTCATCAACTATTTTAGCTCTTTCTTGGGCTTCTTGGGCATAAACGCTCAAAAAAACATTCAAATTGGCATTATGAGCATTTATTTGCTCTAAATGGGCATTTACAAGCTCCAAGCAAGAAAGGTTTCCTGCTTGCAATTCTTTACGAATTTCTGAATATGTGCTAAAATTTTTCAAGGCTACTGGAAAATTTATTGTTTGAAGTAATCCAAAATTAGTAAATTTTGCGGTTCAAGAGTTAAAGGTTTGATTTTCAATTATTTAGGCTTTTCCTTAAAATTTCAACACCAACCTCTAACACTTAAATTTATGTGTGGGCTTGCAAAAATAGTGATAGCAAGCATAGTTTGCAAATGTTGAGATTTTTTTTGAGAAAAACAAAAGGCATAATTCTTGTTTTTGTAAATTTGAAAGATTTTTGAGGAAAACAAATGAAAAAAAGTTTTTGGATAATTGGGTGGCTTTTGATTTTAGTAAGTTGCAAAAACGTGTATTACACGCTTTCTGGCTCGGCGGCAAGCGGAACGATACAGGTAGTAAATTTCAATAATTTGAGCGGTGGAGGTCCGCCTTATTTGGCTCAAAAACTCACCGAAGACCTTAAAACTTACTATTTGCAGAACTCACGCCTGCGTATTAGCAACTCGGAAGCCGACTACATTGTAGAAGGAGATATTACAGAGTATCAAGTAGTACCTTTGGCTCCGGGGGCAAATCAGCAGGCGGCACAAACCCGTATCAATATTAGTGTAAAAATTCGTTTTACCGACAACAAAAACCCTGACAACAATTTTGAACAAAACTTCACCAACTACGCCGATTTTCCACAAAGTACCACGCTTGCCCAAGT
>NZ_JBRCWE010000105.1:0-40741 GCF_053497555.1 Raineya sp.
AATTCAAGGCTTTAATCATACGCTATGAAACCAGAGTAGATACGTGGGTAAATTTGTTAATTTTATCCTTTATGGTCATTTTTATCCGAAGAATTATCAAAAAAAATAAATCCTAAACAACCTCTTTATTAAAGCATAAAATCTCTCCTGTTTTGCTCACTAAGATATTACTATCCGTAGTGCTATCCAGAATAGCATTGAGGAAATACTTAGATTTTTTGAGTCTTTCTTCTTTTTCTTTCTCAGAAGTAATATCACGTAAAATCAGGACTATGCCTAAATCGAAGGGGTAGCAAGCATAATAAAAGTATTTTTCTTGATTTTCACAGAGAAACTCACCCGTTTGATTTTCTGCATTTTGCATAGCAATTTGTAGAGAGGCTTCAAAATGAGCGGGCATCTTTTCGTAAGTGCAAATTTTCCAAAAATTATTATTTGCTTCGGCTAATGGAAAACTTTGGAGAAAACTTTGATTATACTTAATAATTTCCCAACCTTTGCTAATAACACAAACGGCATCTAATACACTATCAAGTACCTGACTGATAAGTTTTGAATATTGAATAGCAGAAAGTTGTAAATTTTCGTGCATTGTATAGGAGAATAGCTTAAAGATGAAATATAACAAATTTAGGGTTATTTGTAAGAAAATCCAAATTTTATTTTGTTTTTTATTGATAAATAGTTGTAACTTTGTGAAATTTCAAAAAAATTGTGCTTATGAGAAAAATATTCGCAATCCTGTTTTTAGTAGGGTTTGGGCAAATATTGTTTGCTCAAAATGAATTGGAAAGGCAAAGAATTGCTTCTATGTATAATCAAGAAGAGCTAAAAAAACTGACAGAACTTTTTAGAAAACAAGAACTAGAAGACAAAAAGAAAGCCTACGAAATGGCTAAGAAGAAGGGGTGGAAAATTTTTATTACTTCTAAAGATGGCTCTATTTCTGAATTACAAAAAGTAGATGCCTTTGGCAACCCTATCTACTATACTACGGGCAATGTCAATGCCGCAATTAGTACACGGGCTAATCGTTTATGGACTGGGGGAACATTAGGATTGAATTTGAACGGTCAGGGAATGATTATAGGAGAATGGGATGGAGGACCTGTGCGTAATACACATCAGGAGTTTGGAACAAGAGTAACACATAAAGATGGAGTTAATTTTACTACCCCAGATGGAAATAATAATCATGCTACACACGTAGCAGGAACTCTTATTGCTAGTGGGGTAGATGCTAATGCCAAAGGTATGGCTTACCAAGCAGAATTATGGGGTAATGAGTGGAACAATGACGAAACAGAGATGACTTCACAGGCTTCTCAAGGACTAATTCTTTCCAATCATTCTTATGGATACAATTCTTCTTTTTTATCGCAATACCAGTTTGGGTTTTATGATGCTACTTCAAGAGATTGGGATATTATTGCTAACAATGCACCTTATTATCTGATAGTAAAGGCGGCAGGTAATGACAGAGGTTCGGGATATAATACAGGAGCTCCTTTCAATACTTCGGGATATAATTTGATTACAGGTTCCGCTTGTTCTAAAAATGTACTTGTGGTGGCGGCGGTAAATGATGTCCTAAGCTATACTGGTCCTAGCAGCGTAACAATGTCTTCATTTAGTTCTTGGGGACCTACTGATGATGGGCGTATCAAACCAGATATTTCGGGCAATGGGGTTAACGTTTATTCTACTTCAAGTAGTAGTAATACTGCTTATACTACAATGTCAGGTACTTCAATGGCAAGCCCTAATGTAACAGGTACGTTGGCATTGATACAACAGCACTATAAAAACTTAAATAGCGGTCAGTTTATGCGTTCTGCAACATTGAGAGGGCTTGTGATTCATACGGCTGATGAAGCAGGCTCTAACCCTGGTCCTGATTATGCTTTTGGTTGGGGGCTTTTGAATGCTGAAAAGGCAGTCAATGTGATTACTAATAGAGGTACAACTACGATTATTGATGAACGAGTATTAAACAATGGTGCTACTTATACCTTAAACGTTCAGGCAACTACTAGTCCTTTGGAAGTAACTATTTGTTGGAATGACCCCGCAGGAACACCGCTTGGAGGAACACCTCTGAACAATACAACACCTATGTTAGTGAATGACCTAGATTTACGAGTTTCTGACGGAACCACCACCTTTTTTCCTTGGCGTTTAGATCCTTCTAATCCTTCTGCGGCTGCAACGCAGGGAGATAATGTTCGTGATAATGTAGAGAAAGTTTATATTGCAAGTCCTACGCCCGGAGCTACTTATACGATTACAGTTTCGCACAAAGGGACTTTATCAAGCCCTCAGCAATATTCTTTAATAGTTTCAACAATAGCCAATTCAGGACCTCCTATCGTTGAGTTTGTAGGTGTTTCAACCAATCTTACGGAAAATAGTTCTTCTGGTAATATAGATTGTAGAGGGTATCAGGATATCAACATACCACTAAAAATTTCTAAAGTACCTTCTTCTGCTCATAATGTTTCATTTAGTTTATCGGGAACAGCCACTAATATTGCAGATTTTGAATTGCTCACTCCGACAGTTACGTTTAATGCAGGTAGTATGGCAAATCAAAATTTAGTTGTAAGGGTATATAACGACCAAGCTATAGAAGGTTTAGAAAATGCGGTCATTACGATTAGTTCGGTTTCTGGTAGTGCAGTTATTGGAGCAACCAATGTTCATACTATTGCTATTGCAGATAATGACACTCAACCATTACCTCCGAATGCTGGAGGCATATTGTTTTCTGATAATTTTGAATCGGGTGGAACACCTGGATGGACGCAGTATACAAGTAGTGGAGCTGTTAATATATGGCGTATAGGTACGCAAAGAGTATTAAACGGAAATCAAAGTGCTTATGTTTCTCAGAGTACAGGAAGTGGAAATTATGGTAGTACTGCTGGAGTAGCACTATTGCAAACACCTGTAATAAATGCCTCTACTTATCCTGCTAATGCTTTACAAGTAACATTTAAATTTCAGTGTAATGGAGAAAGTGGATATGATTTTGGAAGTCTTTTCTATGCTTTAGCTTCTTCTCCCACAACTTGGGTACTCATAGAAGGTACGCCTACCAATCCTTATGTAGGAGTAACCTCTACTACAACTCGTACAGTTAATTTGCCGGCGATTCTCAATGGACAACAGTTTCACTTAGCTTGGCGTTGGGATAACAATGCTTCAGTGCAAAACCAACCTGCTTTTGTGATAGATGATATTGTGGTAACAGCTTTACCTTATGCAGGAACAACTATTGAAACAGCTACTTTTTCAGCTCCTACAACACCCAACCAAGTTTATTTGGGTCCAAATTCTACTGTGTATGCTTACAATCCAAGCAATGGTAAACTGATAGCAAAAATTGAAAATCCTACAAACCATAATTACGGTTGTACTCAAATTTATGTTGATAGAGCTGGCCTGGGAGCCTTGCAATTTACAACCACACCCATTGCCGAATATTTGGCAAGCAAAACGATTAGAGTAATACCAAGTAACAATAACCCCGCCGGAAACTACAATATCAGAATTTATTATACCGAAGCCGAGATAGCAGGTTGGGAAAGTGTTACTTCTCAAAATAGAAACTTAGCGGTTATCAGCAAAACAGTAGGACCTATTAGTGCCGCTACATTAGGTTCGCCAAGTTGGCAAAGTTCAGCTACAACAAGGGGAACTTTTGGTACAGATTTTTGGATTGAGGGAGGATTTTCAAATGGATTTTCTGGCTTTGGAGTTGGGTTACCTCCTAGTAGTCCTCTGCCTTTACAATTGCTATCTTTCAAAGCTATGCCTCAAAATGACATTATTAAGCTAGCTTGGAGAACTTCACAAGAATTTGATGTAGTTAAATTTATCATAGAGAAAAGCTATAATGGAAGGGAGTTTTTCAAAATTGGAGAGGTATTACCTGAACGAGATATTTATGAGTTTTTCGATGAAAAGCCTGCTTATGGAGATAATTATTATCGTCTAAAAATAGAGCACGGTGCCCAATACTATTCTTTTAGCAACATAGAAGTTGTAAATTGGGGTAGGGGAGTTTATTGCTCTGTATATCCTATTCCTACAATAAAAGATGAATTGATTATAGAAGTTAAATCTTTTGAATCTACAACATTAACTTATCGCCTTGTAAATCAGTTAGGCCTTGAGATATTAAAGGGAAATTTTGAAATTTTAGCCCACGAGCTTACTAAGAAAAAACTTTATTTGAATGGTTTGAGCAAAGGTATTTATTTATTGGAAATCATCTATGGAGGCGAGAAAAGAACTCATAAGATTGTAATCAATTAAAATCTTTCATTTATTTCTGTTAGAAAACGGAAACTATAAAGTTTCCGTTTTTCTTTGATGAGTTTGGCAAGAAAATTGTAAAATTCAGTATAAAATTAATACTTATGAAAAAGTTGTTAAATGTTTGTCTTTTGGCACTATGCAGTTTGAGTGTTTCTGCTCAAATTCAGGTAAAAATTGGTGGCACTATTGCCAATGCTACAGAAAAAAGTATCTCACTTGCTCGTATAGAGAGCTTTGAAGGACCAGAAATCAAAGAGTTTGATGAAATCAAAATTCAAAATGGAAAGTTTCAGAAAAATGTTTCCTTGCCAGAAGTGGGAGTTTGTTTGCTAAAAGTAGGTGAAAAATCCATTATACTAATGTTGGAAGGCAATGAAAACATTAACTTGAAAATTGATTTCAACAAAACGCCTTTTTACGAAGTTTCAGGTAGCCAAGGTTCTGAGCTTGTGAGAGCTTATATTTTGGAAAATGATAAAATGAGCCAAGAGAAAATTAAACCATTGGAGGAAAAATTCAAAAAAGCCTCTTCTGATGAAGAAAAAGAAGCGATTATTGCTGACTTTATGAATGCCCAAAACGAAATTAGAAAGAAAATGAATAGTTGGGCTTTACAGAAGTTTGGCAGTTCCATAGCTCTCTTTATGCTTACTCTGGAGTGGGATGATGACACTGATTTAGCCTATATTGATGAAATTAACAAGCGTTTTCAAGCGAAATTCAAAGGTGCGAAAGTGGCAAATTATGTAGCCAATTTGGCAGATAACTATAAAAAATTTGCTATTGGCTCGGTAGCTCCTGATATTGAATTACCTACGCCTGAAGGGAAAAACATAAAGCTTTCTTCTTTGCGTGGTAAATATGTACTTTTGGATTTCTGGGCGGCTTGGTGTGCTCCTTGTCGTGCTGAAAATCCTAACGTAGTAAAGGCTTATGAACAATTCAAAAATAAAGGATTTACTATTTATGGTGTTTCGCTTGATGAAGACAAAGATAAATGGACAAAAGCTATTGCTAAAGATGGGTTAAACTGGACGAATGTTTCTGATTTACAAGGTTGGAATAATGTCGCCGCCCGAGCCTATGGTATTACCGCCATTCCTAAAAATTTTCTATTGGATAAAGAGGGTAGAATTATAGCGAAAAACCTTAGAGGCAGTGCTTTGGAGGCAAAATTGAAGGAACTAATGCCTTGATGAAAGAAATTAGATAAGACATTAAGACACAAAATACTGATTTTTAGTTTTTTGTGTCTTTTTTTGTATTAAATGTTCAAGAATTTGGGGTAAAAGTTTTACCACGTCTAAATATCCAAATACCCCAAAATCCTGCTTCTTGCATCTTGTTTCCTCTTTCTATACTACAAGTTATACTTAAACAATTACCTTTTTTCTTGCAATAGAAATATACGATTTTCTACACTTTTTCGTTTTGCTACAAAAACATAAACATCATAGCTTATGCAAAAAAATATTTTACTGCTCATCTGTACTGTATTTGCTTTCGGTTCTGTTTTGGCACAAAAACAAGAAGATTTAGGTTTGCGTGCTTTGGGAACGCCACCCAATCCCAAAGTCAAAATTGCGTGGAACAGATATTATACCTATGATGAAGTAACCAATATCTGCCGACAAATCCAAAAAGCCTATCCCGATTTGGTTACCATAGAAAGCATCGGCAAATCGTATCAAGGAAAAGATATTTGGGCTCTTACGATTACCGATTTCAAGGCGGGCAAACCCGATACCAAACCCGCTTTCTATATAGACGGCAACATACATTCCAACGAAATACAAGGCACAGAAGTGGCTCTATACACTGCTTGGTATCTGACTGAAAACTACAAAGATGTAAAATTCATCAAAGAACTTTTGCAGGAAAAAACTTTTTACATTTTGCCTACTATCAATCCTGATGGCAGAGATGATTTTCTCAAAAACTTAAATAATGCCAACACACCACGTTCAGGGTTAGTGCCTATTGATGACGACGGCGACGGCTTGATTGATGAAGATGATTTTGATGACCTCAATGGCGATGGAGAAATTACTTTTATGCGTAGAAAATCTAAAACAGGCAGGTACATTCCGCACCCCAACGACCCCCGCCAAATGATTATGGCAAAGCCGGGCGAAGCGGGCGAATACGAACTTTTGGGCTATGAAGGCTTGGATAACGACGGCGATGGCTTGGTAAATGAAGACCGAAAAGGCTATTACGACCCTAACCGCGACTGGGGCTGGGGCTGGCAACCCGATTACATTCAGTTTGGAGCAAATAAATATCCTTTTTCTCTGCCCGAAAGCCGTGCCGTAGCAGATTTTGTGATGAAGCACCCTAATATTGCAGGCTCACAACATTACCATAATTACGGTGGTATGCTTTTGCGAGGACCAGGCTCCGAGGAAGACGCTTTTACTTTCACTCCTTCCGATATTGCCGTGTATGATGTTTTAGGAAAAACAGGCGAAAAAATGATACCCGGCTACAAATATCTAATTTCCTACAAGGATTTGTATTCTACTTATGGCGATTTTTCAAACTGGATGCACGCAGGCAGGGGAGTAGTTTCTTTTGTGAATGAACTAATGACTTCGTATCTACTTTTTGATAGCAAAGAAAACACTGCTTTTGGGCGTTTTGATAATAATGAATTTTACGAATTTGATAAATTGTTGCTCTTTGGCGATGCTTTTGTAGAATGGAAACCCTACAAACACCCTAATTATGGGGATATAGAAATAGGTGGATTTAAGAAAAATTATGTTCGCAATTATCCCGGCTTTCTGATAGAACAAGATGCTCATCGTAATATGGCTTTTACGCTATTTCACGCCTACCATACCCCGAAATTGGAGGTAATTGAGGTAAAGAGTAAATCTTTGGGCAATGGTCTTTCGCAAATTACCGCAACTATTGCTAATACAAGGCTTATTCCTACACATTTGGCTCACGATGTTAAGTATAAAATCAATCCGCCCAATCTTATTACACTCAAAGGAGAAAACGTAGTAGCGGGAATGTTTATGGAAAATGCTGACTTTGGTATAGGAAAAGAAATCAAAGGGTTTGCACCTGCAACAGTAGCTGTGGAAAATATTTCGGGAATGGGAAGTGTAAAAGTTCGTTGGATTGTACGAGGAAATCCTAAAAATTATAACATTGAAATAAATAGTGCCAAAGGAGGCTTAAAAACTCATACAGGCTCAATTCAGGCAGAATAGTATTTATTTACGTTCAAGAGTTGATAGCAAATTTCTAAACCTTACAAAACCTTACAGGTTTGGAAAACCTGTAAGGTTTGAGTACATAGGATAAAACGGACTATTCTATCACCAATTTATGCTGATACATTTGTGTAGGGGTAGAAAGCAAGAGCAGGTAAGTGCCTTTGGGTAATAAATTGCCAAATTTCACTTCTACTTGATTGAATCCTTTGTTTAGCTCTCCTTGCTGTGCATACACTTCTACACCTTGCAGGCTGAATAACTTGATAGTATAGCTTTCGTTGAACAAGGCAACTAAGTCTATATTGGTAAGGTTTTGAGCGGGGTTGGGGTAAATACGCTCTACTGCCCAATTTTCAAGCACAGGATTATACACTCTTACGTGATGAGAGTATTCGGCTTTGTCTGATTTATCTACCTTTTTGAGGCGATAGATATTGGTGTGGCGTAGAGGTTTATCGTCTATAAAGCGATACTGGTTAGAGGCACTGAAATTTACTTTACCTATTTCTGTGAAATTAACTTCATCTTGGCTTCTTTCCACGACAAAATAATCTGCCTCAGCAGGTGTTTTGAACGACCACGTAAGCACTGATTGTAGGTTTTCTTTATCAAATTCTCCGCTGAAATAGAGCAAATTGAGTGGCAGAGGACTGCAAGTAGTACAAGTGGCAGGGTTGAATGTAAAACGCCAAGCCTGATTGGTGGCTGTCCAAGTTGTGCTAATATTATTGTAAGTAGCGGCAGGAACTAATGCTTCTGTTCCATTGTAATTATGCAATCCCAGTAATGCTCTACCACTATTCCAAGCTGCACAAACTCTTTTTTGAGTTAAGTGTATTTCTATGTTGTTAGTGGTTTCAAACATTTTGATTTGTCCTGTAAAGTCTAGACTTCTGTTTCCATTGCAACTAGTACTAAACATTGGTACTGTTTCCCAAGATACTACAAAACGTCTATTGGGGGCAGTACCAAAAACTTGATAGCGGATACGAGGTGTTGCTCCCCCTGAAGTAATACTGGGGTCTATATCGTGCCAAGGGGCAAGTATGGCATTGCGAGGGGCTTCTGTAGTATTGGGTAAGTTGGCAGTAATAGACCAATTAGAATAACCTCCGGGTACGGCGTTTCCACTAGGTAGATTAGTTGTACTACAATCCCAAGCGGGAGGGTTAAAAATAACATAACCATTGGCAGAAATGAGAAAATTTTGATACTGATTACCATTCAAACAGAAATCAAATCCAGTAGAAACGGAGCCACCTGGATAAAATATATCATCGGTAAAACCTGATAAGTTTGGAGTACTAAGATTATCAGGATTATGAGTTATTGTACTGATAGAGTAGGTACCTGCAAGCGTACAAGTCATAGAAGGAGGAGGTACAGGTGCAGAGATTGTTAAATTGGTATAAGCATTGCAATCAGGGGTAGGAAAGCTATCCATTACTAAATAGTAAGTAGTCCCTGCAATAGCATTAAAACAAAGAGATTTATCACCAGAACTGCTTTGGGTTTGGGCAATACAGCTTGATGCTCCGCTACAATTAGCCGCAGATAAGGGACATTCATTGTATAGCATTAGTCCTGTATAGGTTCCTGTCGAGGTCAAATTGATAGTAATAGCTCCAGAAGTGGTAGGCGTAAAAATCCATACCCTATCTTCGCCGCCTAAATACGAACTGCTACCACAAGTTACGGTATTACTACTGGTAAGGTCATTTGCCGCTCCGCAGGTAGTGCCCGCTCCCGAGCTGTAAGGTAAAGTAGCAACATTAGTTACCCCTGTACCTAAGCTACAAACAGGTGGTACATATGGAACTGCAGTAACAGAAATATTATCAATACCGCCAGGTGGATTTGTTCCTACACTTCCATCATTTCTCCAAGAAAAAACTAAACGGCGAGTGATGGGTGAGGTAGTGTTGTTGCAAATGATACCATTTAAGGTGGCTAGCTGCCAAGTAGATTGTAAATTAAAATCTCCTCCTACTTGTCCTGATGTTAGCTGCGTACCAGCGGTAGGGGTAGTGGTGGTGGGTACTACAAATACCCGTAGGTAGTCATATCCACTTTCTCCATCACCTCTCCAACGAAAACTTAAATTTATAGTACTATTAGCAGGTACGGTAATATCTCTGTAAAAATGAACTACTGAAGATGCTCCAATATCATAGTTATTTGAAGTCCCTCCTGTATTAGAAATATAAGCGGCTCTTGTACCTGCAAAGACAGCGGCAATACCTACGTGCCACTGGTTTGTTTGCGAACCATTCACTACTGTCCAGCCATTGGCGGCAAAAGAAGTTCCTGATTCAAAGCCACCCGCACCTGCAGGATCTACAAGCAATTGGGCTTGGGTATTTGTGCAAAAAAGCCATATCAACCCAAACAGAATTAGTTTTTTCATAACTTAATTAGTTTTGTTTTTGTGTGTTTAATTTAACCAAGATTAAAGCTGTTTTCAAAATTGAGAGAAGATTTGAAAAATTACCTATTTACTCTAAAAGTAAGATAGATAGATAGATAGGATACCCTAATTTTTTTGCTTTATCATTTCCTCGTAGCAATCTTGTAGCATTTCTTCTCGGGTTGCTATTTTTTCAAAAATACGATAAGAAGCATTTACTTCTTTGATTTTATCAAAGATGGCTTGGTTGGTGATATGAATATCACGATTTACAGATAGGACAATCACATCGTGGCGAGAGCAGAAACCTTCCACTTTTACACCACTAAGGGTTTTAAGAGCATTTTTTACTTGTTCCCAACGCAAGACTTGTTGCTCACACTCGGGGATACCTAAAACTAAATCTTTGTAAGTGCCTTGTGCTTGGGCAAAATACGCAAAGAAACCAAAAAAAAACACGAGTAGTAATTTTGTTTGCATAATTGTTGTTTTTTCGTTTTGCAAAATTAACCAAATTTTATTTTGAATTTACATTAGGTTCAAAATTTTTTTATTTTATACCCTTTGCTTACCAAATGTAACCAAGTTTTTCAAAAATTTTTTTGCTTATCCTTTCTTTAAGTTCATTCATTGTTTTTTTTCTTTCGTTCATCATTTTTCAAAAGGAGTTTTGAAAAGGAGCAATTATTTTTGGTTCAGTAATTCACCAAAAAACACAACATTTATGAAACGCTCACCCTTTGGTTCGGTTTTTACTTGGCTGGCTTTGATAAGCCTGCTAACGCTAAACGCTTGCAAGAAAAAGAAAGAACTTACTGAAACGGCTAAAAAACTAATTGCTAGCCAATGGAAGTACGATACCAATGCTAATCTTGAAGCAGGCAATCAGAATTTGGAAAACTCTACAAGTATCAAATCTGATATTCAACTCGGCGGAGATGTCAAGAAAATTGCAGATTTCATTTCCGAAACGCTCACTTTCGGCGAAGATACCAAAAACAACAAACTCTCTTATGAGAAAAAATACGGAGAGGGTATCCTTTCTACGAGTGTATTGGGCTTTTGGGAACTGAAAGATAATGATAAAATCCTTGTTCTCAAAGAATGGGATAGCCAAGCAGGCAAAGAAAAAGATGCCGTAGAGTATGAGATAGTAGAGCTTACTGCCGAAAAACTTGTACTAAAACGTAAATCGGATAATACCTCACACATTTACTTAGAAAAAAAGAAATTTGAGCAAAAAGCACAAGAGTTTGCCGAAAAAGAAAAAGCCAATCAAAAGCCTATTGCTGAAATTCCCGAAGGGATTGATGAAAGCAAAATCAAGCAAGATTGGAATGTAGGCGATAAAGCCGAAATCTACTGGAAAGGGCAATGGTACAAAGGTACTATTATAGAGGGCAAAAATGCCGAAGGCAAATTCAAAGTACATTACGAAGGCTGGGATAGTCAATGGGACGAGTTTGTAGATGTGCGAAGAATCCGTGAATTGAAAGCGAGCCAACAAGATAAACCCCAAGAGCAAAAAGTTGAAGCTAAAAAGCAAGATGAATACAAAGTAGGCGACAAAGTAGAAATTCTATGGAATAGCTCTTGGTACAAAGGCAGTATCATTGGTGCTAAAAATGCCGAAGGGAAGTATAAAATTCATTACGATGGCTACGAAAGCAATTGGGACGAATGGGTAGATACCAAACGCTTACGTAGAATAAAATAAAAAAATCCACTCAAATAAATCTTTGTTGAACCCTTAAATTACTACGTTTATGAAACCTACAAAAATCGTTTTCGCTCTACTACTTATGATGAGTGTATGCAGTTACTTGTACGCCCAAACTTCCGATATTCCTCCGGGCGTGAATATGAACAATGTAAAGAAAAATTGGAATGTTGGCGATAAAGCTGAAATCTATTGGAAAGGTTCTTGGTACAAAGGCTCTATTGTAGCGGGTAAAAATGCCCAAGGAAGATATAAAGTTCATTACGATGGCTACGATAGCAACTGGGACGAGTATGTAGATATCAGACGCTTACGCCCATTAGAAGGTGCAGGTGAGGAATGGCAAGTAGGCGACCAAGTAGAAATCCTTTGGAAAGGACAATGGTATAAAGGTTCTATCATCTCAGGTAGAAATAGCCAAGGTAAGTACAAAGTACATTATGATGGCTACGATAGCAACTGGGACGAATACGTAGAAACCAATCGCCTTAGAAAAATTCAGTAGAACACATTGAGTACAGGGTATTGAGTATTGAGTATTAAGATTTTGATTACTAATTACTAACTACCAACTACTAACTACCAACTACTAACTACTAACTACCAACTACCCTTATTCAAGACAAAACCCAAATCATTTCCCCTCTTTTGAAACCCAAAAGGGGGGATATCTAAAAGCCAAAATAGAAACCCTTAAATTACTACCCTTATGAAATCTGTAAAAATTATTCTCGCACTATTGCTTGCCTTGGGAATGTGCAGCTTTTCGTATGCTCAACTTGGTAAGCTCAAAGACAAAGCTACCAGCACAGTAACCAATAAAAAAGACAAAGCTACCGAAAAGCCCGTTGAAAATACCAAAAACAATGCAAATTCAAATGTAAATACTAACGCAAATACCAATGCTGGCTCGGCGGCTACGCCCAATGTAAGCAAGCCCACCGTAGAATTTGCCACAGATTACACTTTCAAGAATAAAAAAACAGATTTTGAACCCGGTGAGAGTATTTTCGTAAGACTTGTTACTCCTAAGCCTATGGGCGAGATGTTCAAAGATGCTTTCAAGTTGTCTGATATACCTTTGAGTGGTGCTATGGCTATTGCTATTGGCAAAAATGCCGATGATGAAAACCCAATAGTAATTACACAATATACATTTTTCCCAGATCGTTACAAGAATGATAAACAATTTGCTATCACTTTGCAAATAGACCAACAAAAGTTGGATAACTTAGCCAAAGAGCTTGAGGGCAAAGTTCCTTTCAACTCTGCACAAACTATGGCAAAAGGTGATATGAAGTTACTTTGGGACGCAGCTGCTCTTCAATTTACCCCTCAAAAATATCAATGGACAATATTTTTCTTTTACAGAAAAGCCAATAGCGAAGATATTGCCGAAGCAGGTAGCGGTGTATTTACTTACAACATTACTAATGAAAATAGACAAAAATTAACAGCAGGACTCAATGAGGTGGATAGAGATAAATACGCAATTGCTCCAGATGACGGGGTAAAGACGGATTTTCATAGAAATAATATCGGCAAATTAGTTTTCGGCACACAACCTGTTTCAATGGACGGAGCAGGAGCAACAACCTCTTTTGCGAACCTTTCGGAAGGAATTTATGCTCGGGCGTTTTTGCCGCAATCTATTCGTAATTTTTATGCCTCTAAGGGCAAAGCAAAAGATTTTGCTCAAAATTATCTTATCAATATTACTGCTGGAGGCAAAGAATACAACATATATCATAAAGGTATTGCGGTGCCTTATGCAGATGCAGAAAAGGCAACCACTTTGGTAATCAATATAGCACCAAGCTCGGAAAAAGATAATAATGCCATCACAAAAGCGTTTATGTATATCTTTTCTACCCTTCCCGCAGGTAAGCAAAAAATCAGTATGAAAGTAAGAGTGCAATATAACTATACAGATGCCGATACGTATGTATTGAAATCAGATGTAAAGGTGCAAGATGATGCTTATTTGGTAGGCGAAGGAACTTTTGAGGTTAATATCAACCCCGCTGACAGAGATGCTGTTGTAAAAAAATATGGCGATAAATTTGAAGGTAACATCAACACCTACCAAGATAAAGCCTTAGCGGCACTGGTTAAACAACAATATCCTGCCATTGCTCAAAAAATTTGGGGTGAAGAGATTGTAAGAAATGTCTTAGGACAAGTGATTTACAGAACCGTTATGGTGGATTGTGCCAGGAAAAATGCAAAAGGAGAACATATAGTTGACCGCACAGAGGTAAAACAACAATTCATTGGCAATAAGTGGGATAATAGGCTTACTGGTGTTCTCGTACCTTTTGGATATCATGTGCCTGCCATCAATATCAAACCTTAAATTGATTTCTTAACTTAAAAAGATTTCTCAACTAAATGTTCCATTGATTGAAATTTCTGAACACCTCAAAAAATCCCTCTCCAAAGGAGAGGGATTTAGGGTGAGGTCTAAAAGTGTATCCTTAAAGCATTGATTGCCAAATCTAAAAAAACTAATATGTTCATCAAATTGCCTATTTTTGCTATTCTATGGCTTTGCTTTATAGCTTCAAATCTGCAAGCTCAAAACGTTCCTAAAGAAGTAAGACAAGTTTTAGAAAAATATGTAGAAATTTTGCGTACTTCCGAAAGTTTAGAAGATTGTGCCGAACGTTTTAGAAGCATTGCGGGTGGCTCGCTTATTAACGAAGACCCCGAAAACGTAAGTCTGCGAAGCACCGTAAAAGATTTTAGCTTAAAAAAAGATTACAACAACATTAAATTTTATGCTTATCCTGTGAAAATACACAGAGTAAGCACCGAGGAAGTCAGAAGAGTAGGAAGTGGTGAAAGTGCTTTGGGAGGCACTATCTATAAGATATGGATAGCTCGTCAGGATAATGCTACGGGTATGCCTGCACCCGTGAGTATTATTTTGCCTCGCAACCACCCTGTTATCAAAACACCCAAAGTGATAAACATAGGAAGTTTTTAGATAATTTTCCTCATCAAATCAAATTATTTTTATGCGTACTTTTTTGCTATCTCTACTTACATTTTGCTTTACAAGCATTACTACTTTTGCCCAAACTGATTGGCAAGAGTTGAAAATGGGTAGCTCGCCCAAGAAATGGCAAGGCAAACTCACTGATATTTCTAATCCGAATTCCTTAGATGAAAAAATTTTTTTACTTAACGAGGAAATCGATTTTTACGGTCTCAAATCCCTAAAAGTAGAACTAAGTTTCTACAACAATAGACTTTTTTCAATCAAACTATTTTTCTCTGCCCAAGACTGGGAAAAATTAAAGGATATTCTGACCAAAAACATAGATGCACAAGGCGAAATCGATGACAACAGAAAGGAAGGTTACTGGTACAAAGGAAATCATAAAAATCAATTTGCTGTATTCACCCTCAACAACGAAATGACTTTAAGTTATACAGACTACGAACAAAAAGATTTTCATTGGAAAGATTTGTTTCAGGGCACGGTGCTTTATGTGCTTCTTACGATAGTAGGTTTGTTTTTCGTGTGGTTTGGAGTGGCTTGGTTATGGACGAGCTACTGTCCTAAATGTCGTTCATTTACTATGGAACACGTCAAACGAGACACACGTACTCGTGCCGTCAATACAGGTACATTCGTAGAACAAATGTTGGGTTCGGGAAATGTAGAAATGCGTTTCAAATATGTAGATTACTACCGCTGTAAAAAGTGTGGTTACGAAACTAAGTACAAATACAAAAGCTAACCATTTTAAAATGATTTTTTATGAAAATAATTACATATATTTTTGGGCTATCCTTTTTCCTGCAAAATGTCTTGGCACAAGATGTTTGCATTACTAAATTGGAAAAAGACGTTTTACAAGCCATCAATAATTTCAGGGCTGAAAAAGGCTTAAAAGCCTTAAAAATCTCCAAAATATTGATGCTTACCGCCAACAAAAATGCCGAAACTATGGCAAACCAAACTTATACCGATTTCAAGGTTACGCAGTTTGGCAATTATACAGGCAGAACGCAAAGAATAAAAATGGCAAGTTCTGTTACGAGCTACAATCAAATTGTCAATACACTTATCTCGCCGAGCGAATACAACAAAAATGCAAAAATATTAGGCAATACCGAAGAATTTGCCCAATTCCAATGGAAAGCTATTGGTATTAGTTTGCGTAAAAGTAATGATGCCTCTGTGCCTACGGTAATATGTGTATACGTAGGCGAGAGTGAAGAAGAAATCATCAATCCCAAAGAGTGTAGCCAAGATGAAATTTATTTTTCGCAGAATATCAAGCCCCAAGCCGATAGAGTTGAGGTAGTAAAGCCCCAAGAAAAAGATTGGAGATACGTAAAAATAAAATTGATAGGTGAAAGAGAATTCGATATAGTCAGTTGGTATTTGTACGGCTTCAATGCAAGTGGAAAAAAGAAAATCAATAACGATAATTTCAGTAGAAAAAAAGATAGCATTCGCCACGCTCAATTTGGAGATATGCCCAATTTTACTACTGGTAGTATCAAAATCAATCCTGACGATACAAACTACGACTCTTACGAAATTTATTATTATCCGAAACCAAGCCCAATAGTACCACAAGAATTTGTGTTTCGCATCAGCCGAAACGAACTCAAAAAATCCCCCAAAGATATTTGGTATAACTTAGACTACCCAAAAGGCAATACCCTTGCCGAACTCAAAGCCTATCTTGAACAAAACCCCAAAAACCTATATCTGAAAGACGAACCCTACAAATACAACGTTTTACATAGAGCCGTAATGCAAGATAATTTGGAATGTGTTGCGTATTTGCTTAATGAAAAAAAAGTTGATGTAAATCTACCTGCCGATTTTGGCGTTGTACCTATGGCTCTTTGCAGAAGCGAAGCGATGTTTGACCTACTAATGACCAAAAAACCTAATTTAAACCTTGTAGATAATACCAATACTACCATTTTACATACTTTGGCAAGCTATGGAGTATTGAAGGGGGTAAAATATATGGTGGAAGTACAAAAGGCTAATTTGAATGCTATGGATAGACAAAAAGGTACGCCTTTGTATCACGCAACTAAGAACAGCCACGACGAAGTAGTGCGATATTTGGTAAGCAAAGGTGCTAAGCAAACGATGGGTTGGGGCAAGTATCCTATCCAGGTCGCCATAGAAAATGTAGATATTCCTTTGGTGAAATTTTTTATTGAAAATGGGGGTAAAGCTCATCTGGATTTGCCCGATGAAAGTGGCTTTTATCCATTATGGCTGGCACTTATTAAAAAGAATATGGAATTGATAAGGCTTGTTATAGAAAATGGGGCAAACTTAGAGCAAAAAATGGAAGATGGACAAGGAAGAATGGTAAGAATTGTAGATTTTTACAATAATGACATAGACAGAAGCCCCGAAGTTATTGAGTATCTGAAAAGTAAGGGCGTAAAATTTATACCTTGATTAAGAGGATATTTAGGATTTACAAGATTTGCTTCTTTGATTTTTCAAAAATTTAGATTAAGAAAACAGCAAAACAATTTTTATTGGTTCTGATTAGTATTTTCACTTTTATCCAAGAATTTCAAGAAAAAATCACTCTGAGGTTCTTGGGAAAGGTTTTGATAGGCTTTGCGTAGCAGTTCTAAAAAAATTTCTTTTTCGCGAGGCGAAAAGTTAAAAAGTAGTTCTTCGTTGAGGTTGCGGATACCTTCTTGAATGTCTTGAATATAACGTTCTCCTTTTTTGCCAAGAGCCAAGGTATAGGCTCTTTTATCTTTTTCATTCAGAAATCGTTTGATGTACCCTCTTTGCTCCAAATCGTCAATAATACGCACAATCGTAGCTTTATCTACTTTGAGCAAATCGGCTAAATTTTGCTGAGAAAGAGGTTTTTCGGCTTTGGCAATTGCCCAAAGAATAAAAAAATAACGCTCCAAACCCGTGAAATCAAGGTCGTAGCTCAAAAGTTTATGATAGCTTTTATCAAGCAAATGAAAGTACAAACCAATAGCTTCCCAATGCAAATTCATAAAATTTTGGTAATTATTTACGTTCAAAAAATTCTATGTTTGATGTTTAAGCCTTCAAAGGCTTTCTCTCTCATTTTTTCTGTATAACACCTAAAATCTTGTTTTCTGTTACTGCAAACTAAATCTAAAAAATTACAATTTTAGAAAGTTAAAAGTTGATAAAAACAACTTTCAAAGTTCCGTTTTTTTTGTGAAACTGCCAAGATTTTAGGAAAATTTTTGTGCTTATGAGCGATTGTATTGTTGGCTATTCAGGGTATTTTATTCCTCGCCAGCCACGTAAAATTCCACTCGGCGATTTTTCTTTCTGCCTTCGGCGGTTTTGTTGGTAGAAAGCGGTTTTGATGAGCCAAAACCTGTATGGTACAATCTTTTTTCAGAAATGCCTTGCGAAACCAAATAATCATATACAGCTTTGGCTCTATCTTCTGAAAGTTTAAGATTTTTCATTGGTTCGCCAATTTCGTCAGTATGCCCCGAAATTACGATATGAATATCTTTGTATTCCTTCATTATACGCACCAGTTTATTTAGCTCGTATTTAGATTCTTCCAAGAGTACCGATTTGCCAAACTCAAAAAGTACATTGTTCAATACAATGGGTTTGTTGGGTTCTAAATAACCAAATTCCGTAGGTTCTAATTGCCAAGGTTTTTCTATTCCTGTGAAAGCAGGAGCAGTGAGTTTGAAAGGAGGTAGGGGAGGCTCAGCCAAAAGCGGCTCGGGCAGAGTATCTAACCAATACAAAGAAAGATTATCAAAAAAGTAATAAGCCCGATGATAGCTGAACATTTTTTCGTGTGCAGGATTTTCGTCTATTTTACGAATATCTTTTTTGGAAAAGCTCATAAATTCGCCCAAAGTAAGATAGGCTTCATCTCCTTCGGCTATGAGTGTGTCGCAAACCTTTACCCAAGCCCCTTTGGTATCAATAAAACCTGTTTCAATTTGAGCTTTGGCAGAAAACTTATCATTTACCAAGATAGGATTTTTGGTAAAAAGCACTCCAATTTTACTTACGGCATAAGAAGAATATTCAGCCAAAGAAACGTACATTGTAAAAACATAGCGATTGCGGTGTTTGAGCGGCTCTTTGAGGCGTACCTGTACGTGTTCGCGATAGAATAGGTCGTCAATGCTTTTGATAGGTGAATGTCCGACTCGTATAATCAAACCCAATACGCCTTTGCCCTCTTGGGGGCTAATTTTGCCACAAGAGTTGTTTTGTGGCGAAAATTTGCTACTACATTCGTGAAAATAGTCGGGGGTGCAGTCGGGTGGAGTAGCTTTCCAATGGGCTACGCCCCCAATGCGTACCCAGCCAAATTCATCGGGGCAATCTTGATATGCTTCAAAACTGCCATTGGGAATGAGGTTTTCTTTTTTTTGTGCTAAAACGAAAAATGTACTCCATAAAAAAAACAAAGTGCTTGCAAAGTAACGCATAGTTTTCAAAATTCAAGAAATTTATAGGCGGCTAATACACAAATTTATCTACCCGTTTCTTTGACTTTTTGATACGTCCTTGGCCATCTCTTTTGAGCCGAGTACGTTTTTGCATACGTTCTGCTTCAAATTTGGCAAATTCTTGGGGTGTCATATAGGTAGGGCATTTGGGTTTTGAGCAGTTGCTTGCTCCTATCGCCCAACATAAGCAAAAAAATCCCCAAACAAACTTTTTCATAGATAGAGTTGTTTTGCAAGTAAAATTACGAAAAAAGCTAATTTCTCAATAGATTTTTTGGTTAAATTCTAAAAAAAGCCATTTATGTTTGGTAAAAATCTTGTTTCTTTTGCGTTTGTATTAGGTAGTTTGCTTTTGTTTTCTTGCAAAAACAAAGAAAACACACAAAGCAAAGGGATAGTGATAGAAATTGCTCATTTTTTTGAAAATGAACCTTTGCGATTGGGAAATACCTATACCAATAGCTTTGGCGAGCAACTTTCAGTGAATTTGCTACGCTATTATGTGAGCAATTTTCGTTTGCAACGTTCTGATGGCTCGGAGTATGTAGTACCCCAAGAAAAATGTTATTTCTTGGTAGAATTGGATAAACCCAACAGCCACACATTATTCCTTGCAGATGTTCCTTTGGGCGAATACAAAGGTTTTTCCTTCCTCGTAGGCATAGATAGTCTTCGTAATACAATGAACCCCAGTGAGCGAACAGGGAGTTTAGATGTAGGAGGGGCTGCCGAGGGTATGTATTGGAATTGGAATACAGGTTATATTTTCTTTAAGTTGGAAGGTACTTCGTCTGCTAGTGCCGATGGAACTTTTCGCTATCATATAGGTGGGTATGGGGGCTTTTCTACCCGAACACTCAATAATATTCGTTCCAAAACGATTGATTTTGCTTCAACACCTCTGAAAGTGCAATCTAATCACGCCGCTATGGTGCATTTGAAATTCAATTTGGCTGAATTTTTCCGAAACCCTCATACGCTGAAAATTGCAGATAATTCCGATGTGATGTTTGCACCTATTTCTGCAAAATACGCTGATAATTACGCCAACCTTTTCAGTTTGGATTTTGTGCACAACTAAAAAAAAATACGTACTTGTTTAAGTTATAGTTTGCAGTGAGGAAATAGGAAACAAGACGCAAGAAACAGGAATTTTGGTAATTGATTAAAGGGTTGAATATCAAAGGCTACACTTTTTTTAGTGTAAATAATTACAAAAATACTTGAAAAAAAATTGCTTTTTGACCAAGTTTTCCTAAATTTATGGCAAAACTAAAATTTGATTTTATGAAAAAAGTTGCAATGTTTTTGGTGTTAATGGCTTTTTTTGCAAGTTGTAAAACTTCCAAAAAAGGTGCTTGGTCAGAAAGTGATAAAAAAGCCTTCCGAGATGGTTGTGAAGGAGAAATTCAAAACTTGAAAAATACCCCCGATGGGAAAACGATTTCAGCACTAGTGAGTTAGAAGAATTTGGTAAAAAATCTTGCGATTGTGCTTTGAAAAAAATTGAGCAAGAGTATGATAATCCTGTTCAAGCTAATAATAATAAAGAAGGAGTTGATAAAATTGCTCAGAAGTGCGGTGAAGATGTAATGATAGAATTGATGAGCAAGAAAAAGTAATAAAAGAAAAGGGCAGAAAAAACTGCCCTTTGTTTTTTTGTCATCATTTGGTGTTCTCTTAAAAATTCTGTTTTCATAAAATAAAGAGCGATGTTGTCGCTATGAGCGACAACATCGCTTTCAGTTCGCAACCTTGCCACACTAAACACGTTATTTTTTCTTGTTATCCCAATTCATTGCAAAATTGAGCGTGAAATTTTGAGCGTATTGGGTTTTGAGGTCTTGGTCTTGGTCGTAGAGGATAATTGCTCCGACCTTCACATTTACGTATTTATTCACTTTGGCAATGATAGCCAGTTCGGAGCGAACATCAGTGGCAAGGGGATTTTCATAAGTGGTAAAAGACCAAAAATGAGCCTGAAAAACTACATTTTTAATCACTTCTTTATTAAAATCAGCTTCTAAGGTCAGAATTCCTATCTCGTTTCGTATGTTTTTGCCCTCTGCAACACCATAATTGACTTTGGGGTCAAAAGTGTCGGCAAGTTCTCCGATAATTCCATTTCCGTTGGCATCTATGGCTCGGTTGTTGTTGAATTCGGGCTCAAAAACAAAGGTCTGACGCATACTTGCCACACCAAAGCGTATCCAAAAATAATTTACAGGTTTATACTCCAAACCCAAGGCTTCGGTAAGAAAAGCGGGGGCAAAAAATTTAGAAATCAGATTGTCGCGTACAGCAACGATATTGCCTGCATTATCTTTGAACACTCTTTCGTACTCAAAACCTGCATCAAATTGAGTAAGAAAATTGAGGGAGGCAAACAGATTCCACTTTTTAGAAAGTTTGTAGCCGAGTTTTGAGTCCAATAAAATGCGGTCTTGGTTTTTGCGTAGGCTTTGCCCTTTGTTTTTGACAATTCCATAATTGAGCCGCAGAGAATTATCCCAAGAAATCTTATCTTTCAAATAATTGGCATCGGTGTACAAAAAACTTGCCAGTGCTACCGAACTCACACCACCCGCTTTCCAGTTGTCTGAAAAAGCGGCTTGGTTGAATCCCAAACCTAATTGAGCTGATTTTTTCCAATAACTCGTATCGGTAACTGCTCCTTCATTTTGGCAAAAAGCCGTTTGCCAAACTAAAAATAAGAAGAGAAAATATGCAAACTTTTTCATAAGAATTTTCTTGCAAGAAAAAAACATTTTCAGCACAAATCAAGATTTTGCTCAAATTTTTATATTTTTGTTCCCGACTTTCTACTAAAAACCAACTATGGAGCAACTCGGCAGATATTTTTTATTTTTACGTCAGTTATTTATTCACCGAGAAAAATTCAGAGTATATGTCAAGCTCACTATTGAAGAGTGTGTGTATATTGGCACAGATTCGCTACTACTTGTAACTATTATTTCTACTTTTATAGGTGCCGTAACGGCTATTCAGACAGCTTACAACCTGATTAGTCCGCTTATTCCCCTGACCGTAATAGGTTTGCTTGTCAGAGATACTACGCTTTTAGAGCTTGCTCCCACCATTACAAGTATTGTGCTTGCAGGAAAAGTTGGCTCAAATATTGCGGGTAATTTAGGTACAATGCGTATCACTGAACAAATTGACGCTTTGGAAGTAATGGGCATCAATTCGGTTTCATATTTGGTATTGCCCAAAATTATTGCCTCAATGATAACATTCCCAATGCTTGTGATTATTGCAGGTTTTCTTTCTATTTTGGGCGGATATGTAGCAGGAACGCTTACAGGAGTAGTTTCGGCACAAGAGTATATTGTGGGGGTGCGTCAGAATTTTGTGCCTTACAATGTTACTTTTGCTCTGATAAAATCGGTGGTTTTTGCCTTCCTGATAACTTCTATTTCGGCTTTCAAGGGATATTATACACGTGGGGGAGCTTTGGAAGTGGGGCAATCCAGTACCAAAGCCGTTACGGCAAGTGCCATTGCTATTTTATTTGCAGATTATGTGTTAGCTCAGTTGCTTTTGTGAGAAATGAACCAAACGAAGTGAATAATGATTTTGCCTGAAAAATTGCTTGACATCACAGATTTTTTGAAAAAACAAAAAATAACTCTTTCCGAGAAAAGTGATGATGGTAGAATAAATGCATCTTTCAATGAAAAAGAGTTATTGAACCTTATTCAGAGCAAATTTGAAGTGCAAATACCAAAGGCAAGAGCTTGGTACGATTTTGCATTGGAAACACAAAATACATTTATACCTGTAAATATCAAAGTTTCGCAAACTACACAAGCTGACAATTTGAATTGTAAGTTGGGTATTTATTACGCTCTCACAGGCATTTTACCTGATTTTTCAAATGAAATTCCCTACGAAAATTATTTTACTAAGTTGAAAGTCAATCTGCAAACTTATATTGACAAAGATTATTACTTTCTGGTTGTCAATAAAAACGATAACCAAGATATTTTTGTTAATTCTCTAAAATGCTTGCAAGAAATTCAGCCCAATGGGAATAACTTGCCTTTTCAATGCAAATGGGATAGCAATAGAAATATGGTGCAAAGAAATTTTCAAGAAGCAAAAGATTTTATTTTGAAGGGCTATGCCCAAAGTCTTCGGTTGAGAGCAGAGGCTTATTTTACTTTTGAACAACTTTTTCCTGAGTATTTTGAAAAATGAATGTAGAACAATTAGGTCAAGTATTTACACCTACACATATTGTTTCTGAAATGCTTGGGCTTCGGCGAAATTTTGGAAACGTATTAGAACCTTCGGCGGGCAACGGGGCTTTTTTTAAGCAAATTCCTAATTGTGTAGGTATAGAAATTGACCCTACGCAAGTCCAAGAGGGTATGCTTTGTATGGATTTTTTTGACTATCCTACAAGCAACAAGTTTGATACTATTATTGGTAACCCCCCTTACGTAAGGTTTCAGGATATTTTGCCTGAAACCAAAAAGAAACTATCAATGCAACTTTTTGATGAAAGGAGCAATCTGTATCTTTTTTTTATAGAAAAATGCGTAAATCACCTTAACAAGGGAGGTGAGTTGATTTTTATTACTCCTCGTGATTTCCTAAAAGCTACTTCCAGCATAAAACTCAATAAATTTATTTACGAAAACGGAACAATAACCGATATTATAGACTTGGGAGATGCCAAAATTTTTAATGGTTTTACGCCAAATTGTATTATTTGGCGTTTTGAGAAAGGAAATTTTACTCGTAAAACAAATGTTTATCAAAACTTCACATTTTGCAATGGGCAACTTCTTTTCACAAACAATGATTATTTTGTGCCTTTCAAGAGTATTTTCTTTGTAAAAGTGGGAGCTGTAAGCGGAGCAGATGAAATATTTACAAACGAGCAGTACGGTAATATGGACTTTGTTTATTCGGCGACCTACAAAACAGGAAAAACAAAAAAAATGATTTTTAACACTTTTCACGAAATTTTACTACCTCATAAAGAAAAACTATTGAGTAGGCGAATCAAGTCTTTTGATGAAACAAACTGGTGGGAGTGGGGAAGAAAGCATTTTGTTTCAAAAAGAAAAAGAATTTATGTGAATTGCAAAACCCGTCATAAATCGCCTTTCTTTCTGCATCATTGTAATAATTATGATGGTTCAATTTTAGCTATCTTTCCACACAATCCTGATGCAGATGTGGAGCTACTCAAAGATTTGTTAAATCAAGTAAATTGGGAAGAGTTAGGCTTTGTGTGCGATGGAAGGTTTATTTTTTCTCAAAAAAGTTTAGAAAATTGTAAATTGCCAAGTTTTTTCAAAGAACATATTGCATTTGCAGAAAGTTTATTTAACTAATTCAACACATCAACGCTATGGATACACTCATAATGATTGGACAGGTACTTTTGGGGCTTTCTATTCTAGTAGGTTTGCACGAATGGGGGCATTATATTGCGGCTCGTATGTTTGGCATAAGAGTTGAAAAATTTTACATATTTTTTGACTTTCTCTTTCCTATGCCCAATGTGGCTAATTTTGCCCTTTGGAAAAAGAAAAAAGGTGATACAGAATTTGGTTTGGGCTGGTTTCCGCTTGGGGGCTACGTGAAAATTGCAGGTATGATGGACGAATCTATGGATAAAGATGCCCTTGCACAGCCTGCTCAACCTTGGGAATTTCGGGCTAAACCTGCTTGGCAAAGGCTAATTGTAATGCTGGGAGGTATTATTGTCAATTTAATTTTGGGTATTATTATTTTTATTGTGCTTACTTTTGTCAATGGGGATAGTTATTTGCCTGCCAGTGTCGCCAGCGATGGCATTGTAGTTGGTGAAATGGGTAAAAAAATAGGTTTGCAGACAGGCGACAAAGTTTTGAATATCAATGGAAAACCTTATGAAAAATTTTTGGATTTAATTAGTCCTGATGTACTGCTTACTTCTGATGCTTATTATACCATTGAACGCAACGGAAAGCAAATTCGCATAGATTTACCCAACGATTTGCTAGAGCATTTAAGCGATTTTCGTAAAAACCAAAGTTTTATTAGTCTTACGCCTCGTCAGAGAAATTTTGTGGTGGGAGAGGTGCAATCTAAATCTTTTGCAGAAAAAGCAGGTTTGCAAAAGGGAGATAAAATTATAGCGGTAAATGGGCAAAAAATTACTTTTTTTGATGAACTGCAAAGCAAACTTTCGGAGTTTAAGCTCAAAAACGTTGAGCTTACCATTTTACGTAATAATCAGGAGCTAAAAATCTCTTCTCAGGTAACCGACGAAGGGCGTATTGGTTTTATGCCTTTTTTCCCCGACCTTGAAAAATCTTATGTAAAACAAGAATACTCTCTTTGGCAATCTGTGGGAATAGGTACGGCAAGAGCTTTTGGTGTAATTTTTGATAATGTAAGGGCTTTTGGTAAAATTTTCAGAGGAGAGGTTTCTTTTGCCAAATCGGTGGGCGGTCCTGTGAGTATTGGTAAAATGTATGGCTCTAAATGGGATTGGAATCGCTTCTGGACGCTTACAGGTATGCTTTCTATGGTGCTTGCTTTTATGAACTTTTTACCTATTCCTGCTCTGGACGGCGGACACGTCATTTTCTTACTTTACGAAATGATTGCCCGAAAACCCGCCCCTGAAAAGGTTTTAGAAATAGCCCAACAAGTAGGAATGGTACTTCTTTTGGCACTGATGGCTTTTGTGCTGTTTGCAGACATTTTCTTGAAATAAATTTTTTGGAAAAGAGCTTTCTGATTTTGCAGTAGGCAAGTAAGAAACAGGAAGCAGGATACGGAAAACAGAATTTTAGAGAAAAATTAAATATTCCAAATCCTCTAACTCTTGTAAATCTTGAAAATTCTGCCACATTTTGGCTTAATTTTTGCGTATAGCTTTTTGTACAAACTAAAATTATTATGCGTATGAAAAAAAGTGTACTTCTTTTTGCGTTTCTGCTCTTGCAGAGTTTGCTTTTTGCCCAAGTGCGGTTGCATATAGGGGCAAATACTGCGGTGAATACCTCTTTTGTCTTGGACAAAGGTTTGAGAGAAGACCCACGCTACAACTCCAAAATGACTTATACGCTTTCACCTATTGGTGTTTCGTTTGGAGCAGATTTTAGTGGTGGTTTTTCGTTACAATTGGAAGGAATTTGGGCAAAATACGGACAGGTTTATGAGATTATCAATGCCGCCCAACAAGTAGTAGGTGAAAGACGTATAGATTTGAGTTATATCAATTTACCTTTATTGTTGCGTTTTGTGGGGAATATTGATGCTCCTGTGCGTTTCAACTTTATGCTTGGTCCCCAACTTTCTTTGCTCACTATGGGCAAAGAGACCATTCAATACGCCGCGGGTACTTTCAAAATACCCCAAGGCGTAAATGAATTGCCTACGGGTGTGCCTCTTTCACAAGTGCCCGGTGCTACCCAAAACCCTGATGGCACTTGGAATTTACCCGAACAGCCCCAAGTAGTTATTGCCGAAAAAGGTAGCTTAGACCCCCTCAAACGCTTCCGTGATGCTGAATTGCAACTTGCAGGAGGTATGGGCGTTGATATAAAAATTAACGATAAATGGTATGCCTCTTCACTTATCCGTGCTAGTTACAGCATTATGGATACACGTGGGCAAGATTTGTTTGATGCCGTACAAAACGGAACAACAGGCGATTTGTTTGGCAGAAGGGCAAACTTACAGATAGGTATTCAGTTAGGCATTCATCATTTCCTTTCTTTGGGAAAATAAAAGCTCACTTAAAAGCCCTCGTTACTACACAGACGAGGGCTTTTGCTTTACACCAGTTCTCTTGCATTATTTTGAGCAATCGCTTTTTTGATTTCCGAGTAATCTATGCCAAAATGAGAATCGTGATAAATTACTTTTCCATTCTGTAAAACTATGGCTTGTGGCGACTGATGTTCTACACCAAACTCTCGGGCAATCTGATTGGAAATTTCTCGGTATCGTATGAGGTCTAAAAAGTAAGGGTTTATGCCTTGCATTTCTTCCTCTTTCCAATTTCTTTGCAGTTTGTCCAAAGCCGCACTACTAATAGAACAGCGTGTGCTATGTTTGAAAATAAGAGCCAAAGGTTTTTCTTTGATTTCTGCTAATTGAGCGAGATTTTCAAGATTTATCCACTTCATATACCAAGATTAAATTGATTTGAAATTGCACTAAAACGAAAACGAATATTTCAGCTATTCGGTTCATTTTTTATTTGTAGAGTAAGAAAACACAAGGTTTTTTGTGCAAGTTAGGGGGATTTTTTGCCCAAGAATGTATAGGTTGGGTGCGTATCAATTCATCGGGAGCAGTAAGATTGCAAGCAAGGCAAAGTTTGGTGTGTGGCTTGCAAGTTTGTAAAATACTTTTGAGTAAATCATTGTTGCGGAAAGGAGTTTCTATGAAAATTTGTGTTTGTGCTTGCTGGTATATGGCATTTTCTAAAAATTTAATTTTCTGCGTTCTTTCGTTTTTATCAATAGGCAAATAGCCGTGAAAGCAAAAGTTTTGCCCGTTGAAGCCCGAAGCTATCAGAGCAAGCAAAATGGAAGAAGCTCCCACAAGTGGCACTACTTGAACATTGTTTTCGTGACACCAAGCAACTACCAAACTGCCAGGGTCGGCAATGGCAGGACAGCCCGCTTCCGAAAGCAAACCCACTGCCATATTTTTTTTGAGTAAATCAAAAGCATTTTGTAGGAGAGCAAAATCGTGATGTTTGCCAATTTCAAAGAAAACAAGTTTATCAATGTCAAGTCCTATTTTTAGGCTACTCAAAAAACGCCGAGCATTGCGAGTATCTTCAACAATAAAATATTGTAGTGTTTGCACCACTTCATATACTTGCGGCGTAAGCACTTGTTTGTGTGTTTCAGCGGCTAAAAGATTGGGAATCAGGTAGAGCATCTAATTCAAATTCAGACCAAAAGCAAAACCGTACCAAATTTTATTTTGATAAATCCAAAATTCACGATTCTTGTCTAAAAGATAGTCTGTTCCTACTGCCAGCCCCAAAGTAAGACGATTGAGGGCAAAAATACAGGCAACACCTTTATTCCAAACTATTCCATCATATTCTTGTTGTAAAATATTTTGCGTGTTGGTGGGAGATACAAAGGTGTTCCCTATACCATTGAAAAAACCTACTGAAAATCCAAAATGATGAATATGCCTTTCCCAATCTTTGAGAGGTTTGGATTTGTAGCTTATCATATAGCTATCCAAACGATAGCCTAAATACAAACTTCCATTCAGATTGGTATTGAGTTGAGCAGGAACATCGAAACGCAAAGGGCGAAATTTTAGAGGAATAGTGAGGAAATCTATGTCAAAGGATTTTTTACTGAAAAAAACGGATAAATTTCTATCAGTTTCCAAAGACTTGGGAAAACTTGTAAGGATTTTTCTGCTGGTATCAACTTGCCATCTATGGTTTAGTTTTTGGGCTTTGTGAATGTAAAGTGTATCATCTTCAACATTTACATAAACTTTATGCGTGTTTCTGCCAATTTTTTGAGTGTAAAAATCATCAACAAGCTCTTCTTTAGCAGTTTTATACAAAACACTGCAAGCGTTGCAGAAAAAAAGCAGTAAAAATGCTATCAAAGACTTAAATGCCATTTTCATCTTCACTTTCTTGGATATAGTCTTCATCGGTTTTTTTCTGCTTTTGTTGGTCAAAGTTTAACAAAAGGGCAGGTAAGATAGTGAGGTTAGTAAGCATAGCGACAAAAAGTGTAGTAGCACTCAAAAGTCCCAAAGACACCGTACCCTGAAACTCAGAAAGAGTAAATATACCAAAACCTGCAATTAGTACAATAGAGGTGTAAATCATACTAAAGCCTGTTTCTTTCAGAGTAGCTATGATAGCGTGAATATGGTCGGGGTCTTTATCCAACTGCATACGATAATGTGCAAGAAAATGAATGGTATCATCAATAGCGATTCCCAAAACGATACTGAATAAAATCATCGTGCTGGGTTTGAGGGGTATACCCAAAAAGCCCATCAGTCCCGCTGTGGCAATCATCGGAATAATATTGGGAATAAGAGAAATAATGATGAGGCGTAGATTGGTAAAAATAAGCGAATTGGCAAGAGCTACCAGACATATTGCAATCAAGATGCTACTCATCAGATTATCAATAAGGTATCGGTTACTTTTGGCAAAAATAGGCACGGAGCCTGTAACCTGTACTTCAACATTGTTTTTGCCAAAAATTTTATCAATAGTTGGATAGATTTCTGTTTCCAGTAACTCTCTTACGCGTATGGAACCCATATCAGCGGCTTTGAAGGAAATTCGCATTTTTTGTTCCAGGGAATCAACAAAAAATTGAGAAAGGTTATCTGCTCCGTCAGGGCGTCTGCGTACATATTGCTGAAAAAATATCCAGTTTCGGCTATCAGGCAAGGCGTAAAAATTGGTATCTCCGTTGAAATATACTTGGTTGGCACTTTTCAAATACGAAAGGATAGAAAGCGGCTTACCTATTTCTTTAAGTTTGGTGAGTTCTGTTTCCAGCGAGTCGGCTTTTGCTAAAACACCTCTTTTTCGTAATCCTTTTGGTTTTTTAGTGTCTATGACTACTTCCAAAGGCATTATTCCTTTGAAGTTTTGTTCAAAAAATCGCAAATCACTTCTTACACCACTGCTTTCGGGCAAATCATCAACCAAGTATGCGAGGGGGCGTAGCATACTCATTCCCCATAATCCCAAAACAATAATCAAAAAGTTGATAGCATACACCCATTTTTTATGTTTGAGAGCTACTTTTACTAAGAAATTCAAAAAACTTTTGATATAACGAACTTCTAAATGTTTAGTAGTTTTTATAGAGGGAGCAGGTAAAAATGAATAAATAATTGGCACAAGTGTAATACTGATAAAAAAAGTAGCTAAAATACTCAAACTCATTACTTTACCAAATTCTGATAGCAAATCTACATTCCCAAAGGCAAACACAGCAAAACCTGCGGCGGTAGTAAGGTTAGCAATGATAGTTACCAGCCCCAGTTCTTTAAGCATTTTCAAGATAGCTTCTCTTTGATTTTGAATTTTGAGGTATTCTTGCTGATATTTGTTTATTAAATAAACACAATTTGGTACTGCAATTACGATCAGCAAGGGGGGGAGCAAACCTGTAAGCCCAGTAATCTGATAACCAAACAAATACATAATACCTAAAGCCCAAAGCACTGCACAAGTAATCACGCTCAAAGTAACAACCAAAGGTTGCCAAGAACGAAAGAAAAATAAAATCACTAAGGAGGTAACTATTATTGAAGCGGCTAAAAAGAGTTGAAGTTCATCTTTTACTTTACCTGTGGTAATACTTCTTACATAAGGCAAACCCCCAAAATGTACTTTGATGCCTGTTTCTTTTTCAAAAGTTTCGGCAAGAGCGATAATTTGAGGAGTAAGTTTGAGCCTCTTGGCAGAGTTGAGATAGCTTTTTTCAATAGTAATTCCCAGAATAGTAGCGTTGTTGTGTTTGTTGAAAATTTGTCCTTCGTAGAGCTTAATACTTCTAATTTTAGCAAGTCCGCTATCTAGTTCAGTTTGAGATTGTGGCATTCGGGCAAAAATAGGGCGTGAATAGAAAGTTTTTGTAGAGTCATCTTTCAAAATTTCTTTCAGGACAGCCATTGAAAGAACTTGCCGAACTCCTTCAATCTTACCTAATTTTTCACAAAGCAGATAGTATTTCTGAAAGTAGGGAAGTTGATAAATTCGTTTATCGTTAAAGCCTATGATAAAAACATTCCCATCTTCGCCGAAGGTTTTCTTGAAATTTCGGAAATTAACCATATCGGGGTCATCTTTGGGGATAACAGGGGCAAACTCGTATTTCATCGTAACTTTACTGCCCCAATATCCCATTAGGCTGGTTAGCAAAATAAGCGAGATGAGAATAGGCAAACGAAATCGTAAAATATGTTCAACAAATATTCCCCAATAGGTACGTAGCCGAATAAAACGTTTGAAAAATGCTTGCATTGAGTTTATAGCTTTGATTGCAGAATGTTTTTGAAAACTTGTATGGCTTTTTCTAAATGACTTTCTTTAAGCTCTTTGAAAAATTCTTTCTTGTGAATAGGCTCATCAACTTTTCTTTCGCCTTCCAAAAGGGTAATAATGTGTAAATTTACATCAAAATATGATAGAAGAGTATGGGTAGAATAGCTACCATATGTGATTTCCTGATGAATTTGAGCGTAATCTCCTCCAAGTTGACTTTCTAATTGAAACAAAACACAACTTAATTCAGGAGAGGTTTTCTGTAAAAGTGAAAAATCTACAAGTATTCGTTTTAACATAGCATTTTCGGTGTAAGTTTTGCACTCAACAGCTAAAACAAACTTATCATTTATGTATGTATGTACATCAACTTTAAGATTGTAGTAGAAATCTTTGATATTTTCTTTAATCCAGTTTCTAACTTGCTCGTTAGCTATATTATTTAGGTAGCTTTTATTCAAAGGAACTTTTACTATTTGTTTTTCAAATGAAATTTGCTCCTTTTCTCCGCCAAGTGCAAGCCAACTCAATTCAATGAGTTTCTTGCAAGATTTTTCTACAAAAGTTCCTTTTTCAGACCTTAAAATTCCTCCGTAGGCTCTTTCTGATGCTTTCTTCTTAGCTTTATCATCTATGCTTTTTATGAATTCTTGGTAGTCTGCAATGATGTATTGAAGTTCTTTTTTGATTTGAAGGCTATTCATAAAATCAAAATAAATTACTATCAATTCTTTTTCGTGCCATTTGGCAATATTTTTCAGAAATATCAATGCCTACAAATCTGCGATTGAGCATTTTGGCAACGGCAGTAGTAGTACCTACCCCATTGAAAGGGTCTAAAACAATATCATTCTGAAAACTAAATAACTTTAACACTCTATAAGCTAATTCTTCGGGAAACATTGCAGGGTGTTCATATTCTTTCATTTTTCTTTCAGGTGCTATGCTCCATTTTGCATAAACCCACTTCTTGAAATCATCTCCTGATATATCTGCATTTTCTATTCTGCCTTCTTTTTTAAGAGTGCCTTTGGCAAAAATTTCTAAAAATTCCCAAGTATATTTGAGATAAGGGTTGCTCGGACTTTTCCAACTCCCCCAAGCTGTATATTTGCAGTTATAGTTGTTTTTTTCCCAAAGTATTTCTCCTTTCCAAATCAATTTTTTATCCATAAAATACTTGCTAATAATATGATGTGTAGGAATATAGTCGGAAAACAAGGGCTGAATATTGACTATAATTCTACCGCCAAATTTAAGTACCCTTATACATTCATCAAAAATGGCAAATAGCTTTTCAAAGTATTTTTGCCAGAGGTGATCATCTTGATTTTGAGCATATTCAAGACCAAAATTGTAAGGAGGCGAAGTGAAAATTAAATCAATGCAATTATTGGGTAATTTTTGTAAAATTTCTTGGCTATCACCACAGATAATTTGATTTTCAAAATCAGCGGGTAAATCTTGATTTTGTTTTGAAAAAGGGTGTTGTAAAGCATAGAAATAGGTCTGACGTTTTTGTTCTTTTTGTTCTCTGTTTTTTACTTTTCTTTCTTCATTGTATTCTACATAAACTCTTTTGCCTGATTTCAAACCATAACTTTTTATACTTTCTATGGCTTCTAAAATATCCAATAAATATGTAAAAAGATGAGCAGAACCATTTTTATCACTTATGTATTTTTCTATATCCTGCCGAAAAATTTGTAAATCTAATTGTCTAAGATAGGTAAGAATAGTATTTTTACTAACTTCAAAAAAAATTTCTTCTTTGGGATATTTGGCAGAAAGCAACTCTAATGCACTAACATCTGCATTTTGATGCTTAAAAGGTATTTCAATTTTTTTATATTTAAGGCTTTTCATATTTCAAATACTTAACACAATCAATTCAAAACGGCGGTTCATAGCACGACCTTCTTCGGTATCGTTAGAAGCAATAGGACGAGTAGGTCCATAGCCTTTGGAAACGAAACGGCTGGCAGGAATTTTTTTGCTTACCAGGTAATCGTGAACAGCCTTGGCACGCCTGCGAGAAAGTTCCATATTGTATTTGAGTGTTCCTTTGCTGTCGGTGTGGGCGGCTATTTCAATACGTGCCGTAGGGTTGTCATTGAGCATTTTAGTAATTCTATCTAATTCTCGTTTAGAATTGTCATTGAGTTCGGCACTATTATATTCAAAAGTGATGTTATAGAGTGGAATTTTTGCTCCAACGGTAAGCGTGTGCAGTTTTGCTTGCAGTTTTTGTTTTTTCTTGGGGTTTATGGTGTTGGCATAGAAAATATACTCTTTGGGGTTTTTTACTTCTACTTCATACTCATCATCTTCACGCAAGCGAACTTTGTATTTGCCTTTGTTACCATCTTTGGGGTCAAGATTGATAACCTCGTTTCTGTTTTTATTGGTAAGGGTTACGCCAAAAGGCAAACCTTCGCCTGTTTCCATATCACTGATGTCCAACTCAAAGGGTACGCGTTTGGCTTGTAGCTCTACGGTGAGCTGGGTAAGTGTATCTTTGAAAAAGTTTAGCGTAATCAGGGTATCGGTGTATTTGGGTGCAGAAAAACGCATTGTGTAAATCCTATTTTTCAAGAAAACGACTTCAAAATTTTGCACAGAAGGATTCGTATAAATCACGTTTGATTTCTGAACATCTTTTATTTCTGTAAAAGCCTCCATAGGTTTCTTCTCGTCGGCATCAATGATATTTACTTTGAAGCGAATACTCAATACATCAAGATTGTACGTTTCGCTTTCATCTTCCATTGTACCTCTATTTTTTTTCACTTGCCCCCATACTGCTTGGGAAGCTAATAGGAATAAAAGAATAATTGCAGAAAGTTGCATAATACTTAACTAATTTGGGTTAAAAATGCTTGAAATCTTGCATTAAAAAATTCTGCACGTAGTCTTTGATACCCTCTTCCAATGAGGTAAAAGGCTTCAAATAACCAACAGATTTGAGCTTTCGCATATTGGCTTCCGTGAAATATTGATATTTATCGCGAATATCCAGAGGGGTATCAATGAATTTGATTTGTGGCTCTTTGCCCATAGCTTTGAAAGTATTTTTGGCTAAGTCCAAGAAAGTGCGAGCTTTCCCTGTTCCCAAATTGTAGATGCCCGAATTTTTGCGATTTTTCATCAAAAACATACATACTTCGGTAACATCTTTGACGTAAATGAAATCTCTTTTTTGCTGTCCGTCTAAGAAATCGGGATTATGGGAGCGGAAAAGCGTAACGGTGCCTGTTTCCTGAATTTGCCTGAAAGCGTGAAACACCACTGATGCCATTCTGCCTTTGTGGTATTCGTTAGGTCCATAAACGTTGAAAAACTTCAAACCTGCCCAAAAAAAAGGTTTTTGAGCCTGTGCCAAAGCCCATATATCAAAATCTTGTTTAGATTGCCCATAAGGATTGAGCGGTTTGAGCAGTTTGATTTTGCTTTCATCATCATCATAACCAAATTCGCCCAATCCGTAGGTTGCGGCAGAAGAAGCATAGACCAAAGGAATGTTATGCTCTACGCAAGCCTGCCAAACTTTTTTGGAATATTCTAAATTTAGTTCGTTAAAAATATTTACATCAAACTCGGTAGTATCGGTACGAGCCCCCAAGTGAAAAATAAATTCAACTTCTTTTTGATTTTCGGCAAGCCATTCAAAAAAATGACTTCTTTCTACTTTTTCTTTCAGTTGTTTGCCTTCTAAATTTTTGAGTTTCTCTGTTTTTGAAAAATCATCAACGGCTACAATGGCATTAAAATTTTCTTCGTTCAATTTACGTATCAGGCAACTGCCTATGAAGCCTGCGGCTCCTGTAACAACTATCATAGTGTAATGATTTTTAGTTTTGCAAAAGTAATAAAATTTTGGTATTTGTTTAGAACTAAATTTGCATAGAAACAATAAATAAAATATTTTTTCAGACTTTTTTATCCCCGAATTTTTTACTATCTTGGGATACGGATAGGGGGTAAATTATCTTTTAACCCTTTTTTAGCTTTCTCTTCAGCAAGTTTTTTGAGGCTATCCGCCTGACGCTTCATTTTTTCATTTTTAATTTTTTCAAGTTCGGCTTTGGCTTTTTCTTCTGCCTCTTTTTTCAGACGTTCGGCTTCGGCACGGGCTTTTTCTTCAGCTTCTTTACGCAAGCGTTCTGCTTCTTCTTTGGCTTTTTGTTCAGCTTCTTGCTTTTTCTTATCAATTTCGCTTTGCAACTGATTTTTTAGCTCATCTTTTTTGGCATCAACCAAATTTTTAACATCGCCTTTCAGGTTATTTTTATCTATGGTAACCTTAATTTGTGGTTTGGTATAAGTACCGCCTACGGAAATAATGAGAGGCACTTTATCAAAACTTACATTTGCTCCAAGCTGACTGCTTACAAGTTGGTTCAAGGCTTGCCCTGCTTGTTTGGCAGGAACTTCCATTTTGAGCGTATATTCCAAAGAACCATCAGCAATACCATTACTGCCCGAAACATTTACCATATACTTATCAATTTTCACATCATAAGGATCTACTACGAAGCGTCCATTTTTAATTTTAGCAGTAGTGAGCAAATCCGCAAACTTGGCACTTTTCAGTTCGGGCATTTTAATTTCATCAGCTATTCGGCTCATCAATGGAATATCTTTGATTGCTCCTTCTACTACGGTGAGCAAGCCATCGCCGCTCAAACTGCTGAAAATGGGCATCATATCTTTACCCAAATCGCCTGATAAGTTGAATTTTGTAGAAAATTTACCTGAAACGTTTTGTACCACAGGTGCTAAATATTTAAGCGTAGCAAAAGCCTTTGCCGCATCGCCAATTTCTAAATTTTTGATGCCAAAATCAAAATCAAATTTAGGTTTTTGTTCGTCTTGGGTGTCGTAAGTGCCATTGAGTACAAAGTCGCCGCCAAGTGTTTGGCAAGAAGCATCTTTCAGGCTCAACTTGCCGTCTTTGATGATAATATCGCCTTGCAAATTCTTGATGTTCAAATTATCATAGACTACTTCATTGATAGTGCTATTAAGCAGAAAATCAATATTTTTAGGAATTGGAATGACGGTAAGAGGCACATCGTCTTCGGGTTTGGGTTGGGTAGGAGTGGGGCTATCGGTGAGCCATTCATTTACATCAAATTTTTGTGATTTGAAAGTAAATTTCCCCTTGATAGTTTCATCTTTGAACACATAGCCCAAATAGTTTGTAAGTGTGCCTTGCAGGTTCAAATCGCTTCTGCCTGCCGAGCCTTCCAATTTTTCCAAAACCATTTCTTTGGGATTGAACTGCAAATGAGCCTCATTGATTTTCACAAGAGGCATATCGGCAGTTTCATACACAAAACCCGACATTCGCACATCGCCGCTATTGGTAATTTTATCGTATTGACTTTTTTCAATGTAAGACATTTTTCCTTGCGAAGCAATATCTCCTGTCAGGCGTCCTTGTAGTTTCATACCTTCCAGCGGATAGATTTTCGTGATTTTGGTTAAATCTACCACACCTTTGGCTTTGATATCAAAATTGATGTCCTCAAAATCTTTGAAGATTGCCGAAGCACTAAAAGGTTCATTTTGCAGGCTCATCGTAAAGTTTTGCACAGCAAATTCGGTATTTTTCATAGAGCCATCGCTACGGGCTGTGGCTTGTAGGTTTAGCTTTTCAAGCGGCTCGGGAAAAGCAGAGGATTTGATGTAGCCGTTTTGCAAGTTCATTGCGGCGTTGAGCGTAGGCATACGTTTGCCGTCGTAAATTCCTTGTGCATTGCCGTCTAAACTAAAAATTCCCGACATCGTAAGCCCAGGCATAGGGAACATTTTGTTTAGCTCGGCAAGGTTGAGTTTGGCTTTAGCATTGGCTTTGATATCCATTTGGCTTAAACCTTTGATGTAAGCAACGGCATCAACGGGGTTTTGACCAAAGTCGATATGAAATTTTTTCAAATCAATGATTAAGTTTTCCAGATTGCCGTCGGTAGTGCCTACTTTTAGGTCAATGTTGATATTATTAACGGGCGAAGGCACAGCAGGATATTGAAAAGAGCCATTTTCAACATTCAAACCCAGTTGAAAGGCAGGCATCTGGCGGGCATTGTAAGTGCCTTTTACTTCGCCACTAAAACCAATTTTACCATCGGCTTTGATATTTTTGAAGTTTTCGGTATAAACACCTGGTACCAATGAAAGCAGAGCCTTAAAGTCTTTGTTGGTAGTGGCAAATTTGATATCCATATTGATATTGGTATCGGGCATAGCCACGTAGCCATCAAAGTGCAAACCGAAGTCGTTGAGTTGGAGGGTATTTTCTTTGAAAGTGAATTTCATTTGTTTCAAATCCATTCCGAGTGTAATATCGGCGGTGAGTTTCTTTTCGGTGAGGTATTCTGTGCCTGCGTACTCAAAAGAAAGTTTTTGAATTTCAGTTTCAGAGCCTAAGTCAAACACATCTGCTTGCAAATTGCCACTGCCAATGTGGTTTAGATTTACAATTTTGGCTTTCATTGGCAGAGTGCGGTCATCGTAGATAATCGTTCCTTCTTTGATTTCCCATTTTTGGATAGCTAAACTGAATTTAGAGGTAGTATCTTGAATTTTTTTGGTAGTATCTATGGGTTGGGGGCGAACAATATCCCAATTAGCTTTGCCTTCTTTATTTACTTTGGCAAAAATGCGGGGTTTGATAAGCGAAATGCGATTGATTTTCATTTTCTCACCAAACAAACTCCATAAATCCACCGTAATCCGAAAAGAGCCTACTGAAAGCAGAGTATCACCTTTGAAAGGGGCATTATTGACAATGCTGAAATTATCCAAAGAGGCTGTAATGTGCGGAAAGTTTTTGAATACGCTCAAACTAAAATCTTCGGTTTTGAAATTAACTTGTGCATCAACGTACAGGGCTATTTGTTTATCAATTTCCGCCTTGATTTTATCTTTGAACAAAAAAGGAACGGCTACGGCAAAGCCCAACAAGAGTACCAAAAAGATACCCAAACCGATAAGTGTTTTTTTGAGGATTCGTTTCATACGATTAAAGTTTTGATTTATAGGATATTGTGTTGTTTTAAGATTTCTGCAAAACGGCTATCAATTTTAGCAAAATCTTTGAGAATTTCTTTCAAGTTAGGAGTATTCTCTTTGGTTTTAAGCTCATTTTCAAGTGCTTTTTCAAGTAATGAAACTTTACTTTCTATGGGTTTGATGAAGGTTTTTCTGTCCCAGTAGGCAAAACCAAAAACAGCTACCAGCATTGCAGTAAATATAGCCGAAAATATCCAAGAGAAGGTATATTGTTGTTCAAAGCGGGCATTCATATCGGCACGCATTTCGTCTAATCTTTTTTCTATTTGTAGGAAACGCTCTTCAAAACGCTTTTCCATTTGCTGAAAACGTCCTTCATTTTGCTGAAAGCGGTCGTCAAAGCGTTTTTCCATATCATTGAGTTTCTGCTCAATTTTAAGTAATCTATCTCTATCTTCCAATGTAAAGGGTACAGTAGTAGATTGTGCAGAACCCCATTGGAAATAAAAAAATAGAAGTATGAGAATAAGGCTTTTTTTCATAAAAAGGAGATTTACAAGCAAAAGTACAAAATTTACACCAAATACCATTCTGCCAAACAAATCTTTTTGTGAAAGAATTGCAAAAAAGATTTGTTTTGTTTTTCTTGAGGAGAATTCCTTAATTTGCACAATAATTTCACTTAAACCTCACTCAATTATGCTAAAAACAAGAAAATCAATGAATTACCCCCCCCACACCACACACACTTGGGAAATTAAAGTGGATTTATCTGCTTTTAATCAGTATATTTTTTTGGTTTTGTAAGAAAAAAGAAGCAGAAATAAAGCCAACCTATCAGCAAACTTTTGCAAGCCCAGCCTTCAAACCCAATTTACAAACGATTACCGCTTTGCAAAATGCTTTTGCTAAATATCATTCTGGTGTAAGCAGCACAAGAAATAACACAAATCAGCCTTATTGGATACCCATTTGGAGAGAGACAAAGGCTTATTCTTTAAGCGAAGGTTACACGCTTATCTATGTACCTGTGTATAGGTATGCCTCTGTACAATACAATAGTGAAATAGGTTTTATGCGGAGGCTAAAAGCGATATTGAGTCCCAATGGCGAAGTAATAGATCTCAAAATAGCCGAAATTATCACCCATCCACAAACTTTGCAGAACTATCAAGACGATTTGATGTATTATGCTTTTACGGGTGCATTGGAAGGAGGGGTTTATTATGAAATTTCTCTTGCTTATAGTCTGTATAATCTAGAAAGTCAAAGTAGTTCTGTCTATACTATTGTTTATGTTCCAATTTTTGGGACAGGACTTTGTAATGAAATTAAAATAGATCCTTACTCTGGTGAAATTATTAGCTGGACCGTGGCAGCTTGTCCAAAAGATGCTGGTGATGTAAGTGGGGGAGGAAGTTCAGGTGGGGGCAGTAGTGGTGGTAGTAATACGCCAGGTACAGGTACCAATCCTCCAACAACTTCACCAAACCCTCAACCTCCAGCAGGTACCAATCCTCCTACTAATCCTACTCCATCACCTACTCCACCTGGTTCAGGTTCTCCGCCAATAGTTGTTAATCCAATTTTTACACCAGGTAATCCTAACCCTTGGACACCCACTGTACCCCCGACAGTTCCTCCTATAAGTCCTATATATCCTTCTATCCCTTTACCTTGGCAGCCTTGGGAACCAATTGAACCACCTGCGGGAGTTACCCCTGTGGATCCAGGTACCAACTTGCCTTCTAACTATCAGCCTTCAGAACTTTTAAAAAGCATTACTCAAAAAAAGCCTAATGGAACTTATGATTTTGGGAATTTGTCAGATGATGCTATCAAAAAATTAGATGAAACTATACAAGCCTTAAATACTAAAAGTGAAGTTGCCAAATTGGTTTTAGAAGAATTACAAACACATAAAGTAGCTTGGAAACAGGGAAATCTTAGCGGCTCTAATACAGGTAACTACAATCCGAGAGACCGAAGTATTACTATAAAGGTTGATGAAGACAATTTCTTTTTTGAAAAAGCAGGAACAGTTTTGGAAGAGCTACTACACGCCTTACAACACAAAAAGTATGGAAGTAATTTTGTTCGTGTACCTGTTTCCAATTTAGAATTTGAAGTAAAACTTATCAAAGAGCTAATTATTTACAATATTTTTGTGCAAGACGGAATAAGGTATGACTGGCTGAATAAGCACTATTTTTCACCATATAGTATTTTCCCAAAATCACAAAATGACAATAGATTTAAAAATTATTTAGAATATGTAACCCAAACAGGTAGTTCACTGCCTAAAACTATGGAAGAGCTAACAACTGATACTGAAGCCTATTGGACCATATTCACACTTTTTAGGGAAAAGTGGGCAGAGTGGTATGGGGTGAATCACCCTTATTCAATGCCGTATAGTAGTCAGCAAAAGCCCGATGTGCTATTGTTTCTATTTAATCAATGTAATTGTTCTCAACGTTTAATCTACTAAATCTATGAAAAAAATACTGCTACTG
>NZ_JBRCWE010000106.1:0-33597 GCF_053497555.1 Raineya sp.
TTCTACAACGGATACAAACTTTTTTCAAAATTTTTTCAAAAGTTGTACTTTTTTAATAAAATTATGGTATTTTAATGAGTTAAAAAACTTCTTTTTGTGTAAATTTAGTTTGTAATTTTATTTTGAAAACCCCTATTTTTGCATTTTACAAAACAGTTTTTATGAAGATAGCTCTTATTGTTGCGGGGGGTAGCGGGAAGCGTATGGGAAGCGATATACCCAAACAATTCTTGGAAATAGCAGGAAAGCCTATTTTATTGCATACACTTACTATTTTTGAAAAAATCTGCGGGCAAATTGCCTTGGTTTTACCCCAAAGAGAATTTGATACTTGGCAAGATATTTGTCAAAAATATCATTACACGCTCAAAGGCTGTTTGGTGGCAGGCGGCGAAACTCGCTATCAGTCTGTAAAAAATGGTTTGCGGTGTATGATAGAGCAAAATTTTGCAGAGGATAGTTTAGTAGCCATTCACGATGGGGTGCGTCCGTTTGTCAAGCCCGAAGTCATTGAAAAAAGTTTTGAAATAGCACAAAAAAATGGTTCGGCGGTGGCTTCGGTGCCGCTCAAAGATTCTATTCGCTTGCTGAAAAACTCATTAGAACAGAGCGAAACTGTACCTCGTGAGCAGTTCCGACTTATCCAAACCCCACAAACTTTTTTACTCGGCAAAATTTGGCAAGCCTTTCAGCAAGTACCCGATAGTCCCAATATCACTGATGATGCTTCGGTATTTGAGCAGGCGGGCTTTTCGGTTACGCTTATAGAAGGAAACTACGAAAACATAAAGATTACCACTCCTGAAGATTTGCTATGGGCAGAAATTTTAGCAAAAAAATAAAAAAAAATTTGGACAATAATTTTCTTTTCCGTATATTTGCACTCCATTTGTAAAAGTGTCTTTTTACGGGTGTAGTTCAAGGGTAGAATAGCGGTCTCCAAAACCGTTGATGGGAGTTCGAATCTCTCCACCCGTGCAAACATAGAAAAAAATGGCAAATTTTGTAGCAAAAGTAAGAAATTTTTTAGCCGAATCGTATGATGAGCTGGTGCATAAAGTTACTTGGCTCAAATATAGCACTTTGCAAAATCAGACGATTTTGGTGCTAGTTGCGTCTTTGATTTTTGCCTTGATTATTGGTTTTGTGATAGATAAGGGCTTAGAAGAAGGGCTTAAAATGTGGTACAAAAGTACCAAGTAATATTGCAAATAGGATTCTATAAATTGAATTGGCAATGAGTAGCAAGCTAAATTGGTATGTATTGCGAGCAGTGGCAGGGCAAGAAAAAAAAGTAAAAAGTTATATTGATAACGAAATTGCTCGCCAAAAATTGCAGGAATACGTACCACAGGTGCTTATTCCCACTGAAAAAGTGTATGAAGTTCGTAATGGCAAGAAGAAAGTAAGGGAAAAGACCTTTTTCCCTGGCTATATTTTAGTGTATGCCGATCTTTCTCACGGAGAGGCTCTACATACACTTAAAAACGTACCCGGCGTTTTAGGTTTTTTGGAAGGTACTGCACGCGAAGACGAAACAGACACACAAGGCAAAAAAGGCTATACAAAAATGCCTACTCCTTTACGGCAATCGGAAGTAAATAGAATTTTGGGCAGGGTAGATGAGGAGGAGGAAAGTGCCGTGAAGACAGAAGCCTCTTTCATCATAGGCGAACACGTAAGAGTAATAGACGGACCTTTCAGTGGTTTTGATGCCGTAGTAGAGCAAGTGTATGATGAAAGAAAAAAATTAGATGTAATGGTAAAAGTTTTTGGTAGAAGCACCCCTTTGGAGTTGAGTTATACACAGGTAGAAAAGTTAGATTAAATCTAAGGTTCAAAGTTTTTGAAGTTCAAAGTTAGCTTCAAACCTTTAACCTCAAACTCAAAAAAGCCTCTCGCTTCCATAAAATATAAATGTTACGCACAGCTTGTTGAGGTTCGCTTCCAAACCGATAGCAACAAGCCCGAAACAAAAACAAAAAAATATAAAGACAATGGCAAAAGAAGTAGCAGGATACCTCAAACTGCAAGTAAAAGGCGGACAGGCAAACCCTTCGCCTCCTATCGGACCTGCTTTGGGTTCAAAGGGTATCAATATTATGGAGTTCTGCAAGCAGTTCAATGCCCGTACCCAAGACAAGCAAGGTCAGGTATTACCTGTACTCATTACGTATTACACCGATAAGTCTTTTGATTTTATCGTAAAAACACCTCCTACGGCTGTTTTACTCAAAGACTTACTCAAGAAGCAAACAGGTTCGGCAGAGCCTAATCGTAAAAAAATCGGTTCAGTTACTTGGGACCAAATCAAGCAAGTAGCTGAAATAAAAATGCCCGATTTGAATTGCTTCACCATAGAATCGGCTATGCGTATGGTAGCAGGTACAGCTCGCAGTTTAGGAATTACCGTAACAGGCAAAGCTCCTTGGGACAACAACTAAAACCGCAAACACAATGGGAAAACTCACGAAAAATAGAAAGGCGGCACTCGCTAAATACGATAATACCAAAAGCTACTCTTTGGTGGATGCGGCAAAAATCTTAAAAGACATCACTTTCACCAAGTTCGATGCCTCGGTGGATATTGATATCCGCCTCGGCGTAGATCCTCGTAAGTCAGACCAAATGGTGAGAGGGGTGGTTGCGTTGCCTCACGGAGTAGGAAAAGATGTACGCGTACTCGTACTCTGCCCGCCTGATAAGGAAGACGAAGCCAAAGCCGCTGGCGCCGACTATGTTGGTATGGACGAATATATCGCCAAAATTGAAGGTGGCTGGACAGATATTGATGTGATTATCACCACCCCTACGGCTATGGCAAAAGTAGGACGTTTGGGAAAAATCTTAGGTCCTCGCGGACTTATGCCTAATCCCAAGTCTGGTACCGTAACTATGGAGATTGGTAAGGCTGTCAAGGAAGTAAAAGCTGGTAAAATTGATTTCAAAGTGGATAAAACAGGTATTATTCACACTTCCATTGGCAAAATCTCTTTTTCTCCTGAAAAAATTGCTGAAAATGCAATGGAACTCATCAATGTAGTACAAAAGCTCAAGCCTGCTTCTGCAAAAGGTACTTACATTAAGTCTATATCGCTTTCTTCTACGATGAGTCCGGGTGTTAGTATTGATAAAACTACTGTAATCTAATGACAAGAGAGGAAAAAACTGCTATCATTGAGGAGTTGAAAGAAAAGTTCGCAAATACTCCTTATTTCTATATCGTTGATGCCAGCGGATTTTCAGTAGCAAAGGACAACGACTTGCGTAGAGCCTGCTTCAATGCCCAAATTGAGTACCGAGTAATAAAAAATTCGCTTATCAAGAAGGCATTAGAGGCTTTGGATACAGACTACAAGCCTTTTGTAGATGAAAAAGTTTTGAAAGGTTATTCAGGAGTAATGTTTTCTGATACAGGCAATAAGCCTGCTCGCCTTATCAAGGATTTCAGAAAGAAAAATAACACTGAAAAACCTATCATCAAAGGTGCTTCTATTGATACCTCGCTCTTTATAGGCGACCACCAGTTAGAGGCTCTTTGCAATGTTAAATCTAAGGCTGAACTCTTGGGAGAAGTTATCGGCTTGTTGCAATCGCCTATGTCAAATCTCATTGGGGCTTTGCAGGGGCAAGGCGGCAAAATTGCTGGTATTCTCAAAACTTTGGAAGAAAAGAAATCCTAATTTTTCACAAAAAACCTTGTACTTGTTTTTCAAATTAAATTCATACAAATTATGGCAGACGTTAAAGCATTAGCAGAACAACTTGTAAATCTTACTGTAAAAGAAGTTACTGAACTTGCTAAAATTTTGAAAGAAGAATATGGCATTGAGCCTGCCGCTGGTGCTCCTGTGATGGTTGCCGCCGCCGCTGGTGCTGATGCTGGTGCCGCCAAAGCGGAAGAGAAAACCTCTTTTGATGTAATTCTGAAAGCCGCTGGTCCTAACAAGCTCAACGTAGTGAAACTTGTAAAAGACCTCGCTGGTTTGCCTCTTACTGAAGCCAAAGCTTTGGTTGATGCCGCTCCTAAAGCTATCAAAGAAGGAGTACCCAAAGATGAGGCTGAGGCTCTCAAAACAAAATTGACTGAAGCAGGTGCCGAAGTAGAAATTAAGTAATTCTATCGGTAATGCGGGGCAATCAGACCTGAAATTTCCGCTATTCGGAAATCAGGTCTATTGCCATTTGTAGCTAATAAAATGTAGCCTGCTACAATAACCTAACTGAAAGGTTCAAAAGGATAAAAGTAAAAGGCTCAAATCAAACCTTATACTTCAAACACTGAACCTCAAACTCCAAACCTCAAACTTTCAACTTTAACTTATTCCGCTTTACAGCATTTTCCTAACCCAAACTTCTTGAACAATGGCTGAAAGAATTAGTTTTGCTTCTGTTAAGAACCTTGTTGATTATCCCGATTTTCTCGACATCCAGCTACAATCCTTTCGCGACTTTTTCCAACTGGAAACCCCCGCTGAAAACCGTGCCAAAGAAGGACTTTACAAAGTCTTTATGGAAAATTTCCCTATCAGCGATTCTCGCGAAAATTTTGTCTTGGAATTTATTGATTACACCATAGACCCTCCCAAATATTCTGTTGAGGAGTGTATTGATAGAGGGCTGACTTACTCTGTTCCCTTGAAGGCAAAATTAAGGCTTTCTTGCAATGATGAAGATAATGAAGATTTTGAACCCATTGACCAAGAAGTATTTTTGGGAAATATCCCTTATATGACTGAAAAAGGCTCTTTCATCATCAATGGTGCTGAAAGGGTGATTGTTTCGCAATTGCACCGCTCTCCGGGCGTATTTTTTGCAATGAGCAAACACACCAACGGTACCAAACTCTATTCTGCTCGTATTATTCCTTTCAAGGGTTCTTGGATTGAGTTTGCTACTGACGTCAATAACGTAATGTATGCTTACATTGATAGGAAAAAGAAATTTCCCGTAACCACTCTCTTGCGTGCTATTGGCTACGGTACCGATAAAGAAATTTTAGATATTTTTGGGCTTTCCGAAGAAATTCAGGTGAATGCCAAAACACTCAAAAAGGCTGTTGGCAGACGCCTTGCCGCCCGTGTATTGCGTTCTTGGACAGAAGATTTCGTAGATGAAGATACAGGAGAAGTAGTTTCCATAGACCGTAACGAGGTGCTTTTGGAGCGTGATTCCGTCATTCGTGAAGAAGACATAGATGTCATTATGAATTCGGGAGCAACCTCCATTATTTTGCACCGCGAAGAAATCAATATCGCCGACTATCAAATTATTTACAATACTCTACAAAAAGATAATTGCAACTCTGAAAAAGAAGCTGTTGAGCAAATTTATCGCCAGTTGCGTAATACAGAAGCCCCCGATGAGCAGACTGCTCGTGAAATTATACACAATTTGTTCTTTTCGGATAAACGCTACGATTTGGGCGATGTGGGTAGATACCGAATGAACAAAAAACTTTCTTTGGATATTCCTATGGAAACTCGCGTACTTACACGCGAAGACATCATCAGCATTGTGAAGTATCTCATAGGGCTTATCAATTCCAAAGCAGTAGTTGATGATATAGACCATCTTTCCAACCGCCGTGTGCGTACCGTAGGCGAGCAACTATATGCCCAATTTGGTGTAGGGCTTGCTCGTATGGCTCGCACTATCAAAGAAAGAATGAACGTAAGAGATAACGAGGATTTCAAGCCTGTGGATTTAATCAATGCACGTACCTTGTCTTCGGTTATCAATTCTTTCTTTGGAACAAACCAACTTTCTCAATTTATGGACCAGACCAACCCGCTGGCAGAAATTACCCACAAACGCAGAATGTCTGCCTTGGGTCCAGGTGGTCTTTCCCGAGAAAGAGCAGGCTTTGAAGTTCGGGACGTTCATTACACACACTACGGAAGGCTTTGTACCATTGAAACCCCCGAAGGTCCTAATATCGGTCTGATTTCCTCGCTTTGCGTACACGCCAAAGTGAATTCAATGGGCTTTATTGAAACGCCCTATTTCAGAGTAAAAGAGGGTAAATTGGACATTAAAGATATTGTCTTCCTTTCGGCAGAAGAAGAAGACGGACAGCACATTGCCCAAGCCAATGCCAAAATAGATGACAAAGGTAATTTCTTGGTTGATGCCGTAAAAGTTCGCTACGAAGGGGATTTCCCTATGGTTGCCCCCGAAGAAGTAGCTTATATGGACGTTGCCCCTAACCAAATTGTTTCGGTTGCCGCTTCACTTATTCCTTTCTTGGAACACGATGACGCCAACCGTGCTCTTATGGGTTCTAATATGCAACGCCAAGCTGTACCTTTGCTCAAACCACAAGCTCCTATCGTAGGAACTGGTTTGGAAAAGCGTGTAGCTTTGGACTCTCGTACTCTTATCCTTGCTGAAAAAGACGGCGTAGTAGAGTATGTTGATGCCAATAAAATTGTTATTTGTTACGAATTTACAGAAGATGAGTTGCTTACCTCTTTTGATGGCGATACCCGTACCTACTACCTGACCAAGTTCAGACGTACCAACCAAGATACTTGTATCAATCTTGTGCCTACGGTGCGTGTAGGCGAAAAAGTTACGAAAGGACAGCCCCTCTGCGAAGGTTATGCCACACAAGGCGGAGAACTGGCTCTGGGTAGAAACCTTAAAGTTGCTTTTATGCCTTGGCAAGGGTATAACTTTGAGGATGCCATTGTGATTTCTGAAAAAGTAGTAAAAGAAGATTGGTTCACTTCCATTCATATAGAAGAGTTTGAAATGGAAGTACGCGATACCAAACGTGGCGAAGAAGAGCTAACTTCTGAAATTCCTAATGTAAGCGAAGATGCTATTCGCCACCTTGACGAAAATGGTATTGTGGCAGTAGGTACAGAAGTACGTGAAGGAGATATTTTGGTGGGTAAAATCACCCCTAAAGGTGAAACCGACCCCACTCCCGAAGAAAAGCTCTTGCGTGCTATTTTTGGCGATAAAGCAGGAGATGTAAAAGATGCTTCGTTGCGTGTGCCTCCTTCGGTAAAAGGAGTGGTGATTGATACCAAGTTATTCTCGCGTCCTCGTAAAGATAAAGACTTACGCAAGCGTTCCAAAGATGACGTAAAAACGCTTATGCAAAACTACGGCAAAGATTTGAAAAACTTGCGTGAGGAAATGATTAACAAACTTGCTACTATTCTGGAAGGAAAAGTCTCGCAAGGAGTTAAGCATAAATTTGGTGATGAACTGATTTCCAAAGGAACAAAGTTTAGCAGAACCAATATTGAGAAAAATTTATTCCCCGACAACAACCCTTACCGCGACGAAAGCAGTTACAACGTACCCGAAGAGGTAAATCTGATTGCTGATGTGGTAGTGGAAAATTGGACAAATGATGCCAAAACCAATGCTTTGGTGGCAGATTTGGTGAAAAATTATCTCAAAAAACGCAATGAAATTTCAGGTAAGTTCAAGCGTGAGCGTTTTGCAATGGAAGTAGGCGATGAATTGCCTGCGGGTATTGTAAAACTTGCCAAAGTGTATATCGCCAAAAAACGCAAACTGAAAGTAGGGGATAAAATGGCTGGTCGCCACGGAAATAAAGGGGTAGTTGCCAAAATTGTTGCCGAAGAAGATATGCCTTTCCTTGAAGATGGTACTCCTGTGGATATTGTTCTGAACCCCTTGGGCGTACCTTCGCGTATGAACATCGGACAAATCTATGAAACCATTTTGGGCTGGGCAGGTGAAAAATTAGGTGTAAAATATGCAACCCCTATTTTTGACGGAGCAAAAGAAGAAGATGTGTTGAACGAACTCAAAAAAGCAGGCTTGCCCGAATATGGCAGAACCTACCTATATGATGGATTGACAGGCGAAAGATTTACCCAACCTGTAACCGTAGGAGTGATTTATATGCTCAAACTCGGACACCTTGTTGATGATAAGATGCACGCTCGTTCTATCGGACCTTATTCACTCATTACGCAACAGCCTTTGGGTGGTAAGGCTCAGTTTGGTGGTCAGCGTTTCGGTGAAATGGAGGTTTGGGCGATTGAAGCCTTTGGTGCTTCACACATTTTGCAAGAAATCCTCACCGTGAAGTCTGATGATGTAATCGGTAGAGCGAAAACCTACGAAGCTATCGTAAAAGGAGAACTCTTACCCAAACCTAATATTCCTGAATCTTTCAATGTACTTGTTCACGAATTGCGTGGTTTGGCATTAGAAATTACTTTGAACTAATTAGTTTTGAGGCTTCCATTAAGCCTCAAAACTTCAAACCTTGAACCCTTGAACTTCTAAAAGCATACATCTATGTCTTTGAAAAAAAACAAAAAACTTTCCAGTGATTTCAACTCAATCACTATCAGTTTGGCTTCGCCAGAGTCTATTTTGGAAAGTTCTTATGGGGAAGTTACCCAGCCCGAAACTATCAATTACAGAAGCTACAAACCTGAAATGGGAGGGCTTTTCTGTGAGCGTATTTTCGGACCCGTGAAGGACTATGAGTGTCATTGTGGTAAATATAAACGTATTCGTTACAAGGGAATTATTTGCGACCGCTGTGGCGTAGAAGTAACAGAAAAGAAAGTTCGCCGTGAGCGTATGGGGCATATTGAACTCGTAGTGCCTGTGGCTCATATCTGGTATTTTCGCTCATTACCGAATAAAATAGGTTATCTTTTAGGGCTTCCTGCCAAAAAACTTGACCAAATTATTTACTATGAACGCTATGTAGTGGTTCAGCCCGGTATTGTTGCCGAAGAAAATAGAAATGGTAGCAACTATCTGGATTTCCTTACAGAAGATGAATACTTGGATATTTTAGATAAATTGCCTCGTGAAAATCAGCTTTTGCCTGATGAAGACCCTAATAAATTTATTGCCAAAATGGGAGCAGAGGCTTTGGAAATGCTCTTAAAACGTCTTTCTGAAAGAGAAAAAGATGCACAAGGCAACGAAATACCCGGTAGCCCCACAGGTTTGGACAAGCTCGCTTACGAGCTACGCCACCAAGCCGCTACCGACAACTCACAACAACGCAAAGCAGAGGCTTTGAAGCGTCTGAAAGTAGTACGTGCTTTCCAAGAATCCAAAATTGAAAACAAGCCTGAATGGATGATTATTCGTATGGTGCCTGTTATTCCACCCGAATTGCGTCCATTAGTGCCTTTGGACGGCGGTCGCTTTGCTACTTCCGATCTCAACGACCTCTATCGCCGTGTAATTATCCGTAACAATCGCCTCAAAAGGCTTATGGAAATCAAAGCCCCCGAGGTAATTTTACGCAACGAAAAGCGTATGTTGCAAGAGGCAGTTGATAGCCTTTTTGATAACTCTCGTAAAGTAAATGCGGTACGTGCCGATGGAAACCGTGCTTTGAAGTCGCTTTCCGATATGCTCAAAGGTAAGCAAGGACGCTTCCGTCAGAACCTCTTGGGTAAGCGTGTTGATTATTCAGGTCGTTCTGTAATTGTGGTAGGTCCCGAGCTGAAACTTCACGAGTGCGGGCTTCCCAAAGATATGGCGGCAGAGCTATTCAAGCCCTTTATTATCCGCAAACTCATTGAAAGAGGCATCGTAAAGACCGTTAAGTCGGCTAAAAAAATTGTTGATAGAAAAGACCCTGTCATTTGGGATATTTTAGAAAATGTACTCAAAGGACACCCCGTTCTTTTGAACCGTGCTCCTACGCTTCACCGCTTGGGTATTCAGGCTTTCCAACCCAAACTCATAGAAGGAAAAGCTATTCAACTTCACCCTTTGGTTTGTACGGCGTTCAATGCCGACTTTGACGGCGACCAAATGGCGGTACACGTTCCATTGGGGCAAGAAGCTATCTTGGAAGCCTCTTTGCTAATGCTTGCCTCGCATAATATCTTGAACCCTGCCAATGGGGCACCTATTACCGTACCTTCGCAAGATATGGTTTTGGGGCTGTACTACATTACCAAAGGTAGAAAAGGTGATAAAGGCGAGGGCAAAGTGTTTTATAGTGCCGAAGAGGTTGTAATTGCCGTTGATGAAGGACAACTATCCCCTCACGCTCATATCAAAGTAAAAGCCAAAGTACGTGAGGGTGATGAACTCGTTGAAAAAATCATTGATACCGTAGCAGGTAGAGTGCTTTTCAATCATTGGTGCGTACCCGAAGAGGTAGGATTTATCAACGAATTGCTTACCAAAAAGAAAATTCAGCAAGCTATTGGCTTGGTGTTCAAAATTGCGGGAATGGCAAAAACAGCCAAATTCCTTGATGATATTAAAGATTTGGGCTTCCGCTCAGCTTTCAAAGGTGGGCTTTCTATCGGTTTGAACGATATTCTCATTCCCAAAGATAAAGACAAACTGATTGCCAAAGCCAAAGGCGAAATTGAAGAAATCCGTAATAACTATATGATGGGCTTTATTACGGATAATGAACGCTACAACCAAGTAATTGATACCTGGACACGCGTAAATAACGAACTTACTCGCAAGCTCATTGAGGATATGACCAACGACAAAGAGGGTTTCAACTCTGTGTTTATGATGATGGATTCGGGAGCGAGAGGTTCAAAAGAGCAAATCCGTCAGCTTGGTGGTATGCGGGGGCTTATGGCAAAACCTCAGAAAAACGTACAAGGCTCGGCAGGAGAAATCATTGAAAACCCTATTCTTTCCAATTTCAAGGAAGGTTTGGACGTTTTGGAATACTTCATTTCTACCCACGGTGCCAGAAAAGGTTTGGCAGATACAGCCCTTAAAACGGCAGATGCGGGTTACCTCACACGCCGTTTGGTTGATGTTGCCCAAGATGTTATCATCACCGAAGATGATTGCGGTACTTTGAGAGGTATTACGGTTTCGGCTCTCAAAGATAACGAAGATATTGTAGAACCGCTTGCAGAACGTATTTTGGGAAGGGTATCGCTACACGATGTCTATGACCCTCTTACAGATGAACTTATTGTGGCATCGGGAGAGGAAATTACCGAAGCTATTGCAGAGCGTATTGCTCAAACCAGTATTGAAGAGGTGGAAATCCGCTCGGTGCTTACTTGCGAAACACGCAAAGGGGTTTGTCAGAAGTGTTATGGTAGAAACCTTGCCACAGGGCGATTGGTAGATAATGGTGAAGCCGTAGGGGTTATTGCCGCTCAATCTATTGGTGAGCCCGGAACTCAGCTTACTTTGCGTACTTTCCACGTGGGTGGTGCGGCGTCTAATATTGCGGTTGATGCGTCTGTAAAAGCCAAGTTTGCAGGTGAAATTGATTTTGAAAACCTACGTACCGTGAAAACTACGGATAACGATGGCAATCCTATGGAAATCGTTATTACGCGTTCATCGGAAGTGAAAGTGATTGAACCCAAATCGGGTAAAGTGCTTATTTCTAACCATATGCCTTATGGAGCAGTGCTGAAAGTGAAAAAAGGGGATATGGTAGAAAAAGGGCAAGTGCTTTGCGAATGGGACCCTTACAATGCAGTAATTATTTCGGAAGTGGCAGGTACCGTAGAGTACGAAGCTATTGAAGAAGGCATTACTTACAAAGAAGAAGCTGATGAGCAAACAGGTTTCCGTGAAAAGGTAATCATTGAAACCAAAGATAAAACCAAAAACCCTGCTTTGGTAATTAAGCCAAGCAAAGGCGAAGCGAAAACCTACAATATCCCCGTAGGAGCAAGACTTGCCGTAGAGGAAGGAAAAACAATCAAGGCGGGACAAGTGCTTGCCAAAATTCCAAGGGCTATTGGTAAAACACGTGATATTACAGGTGGTTTGCCTCGTGTTACGGAACTCTTTGAGGCTCGTAACCCTTCCAACCCTGCGATTGTAAGTGCTATTGATGGAGTAGTTACTTATGGGGCTGTAAAACGTGGTAACCGCGAGATTATCATTGAGTCCAAAGATGGGGTTATCAAGAAGTATATGGTGCCGCTCTCTAAGCATATTTTGGTACAAGATGGCGACTTTGTGCGTGCAGGTATGCCTCTTTCTGATGGTGCTATCACGCCTAACGATATTTTGGCTATCAAAGGTCCTACTGCTGTACAAGAATACTTGGTGAATGAAATTCAGGAGGTATATCGTTTGCAAGGGGTGAAAATCAATGACAAGCACATAGAGGTTATCGTAAGACAAATGATGCAAAAAGTTGAAGTTATTGACCCAGGCGATACCGATTTCTTACCCGGACAAGTAGTAGATAAATGGGCGTTCCGTGAGGAAAATGACCGAATTATGGAATTGAAAATCGTAGAAGACGCAGGTGCTTCTACCAAGTTCCGTCCTGGGCAACCTATTACGGCTCGCGAGTTGCGTGATGAAAACTCTGTACTTCGTCGCCAAGACAAAAAACTTGTGAAAGTACGCGACGCTCAGCCTGCTGTATCGCAACCTACACTACAAGGTATTACACAAGCCTCTTTGGATACCGATAGCTTCATCTCGGCGGCTTCGTTCCAAGAAACAACCAAAGTGCTTAGCGAAGCGGCTATCCGTGGTAAAAAAGATGATTTGCTCGGCTTGAAAGAAAATGTGATTGTGGGTCATCTGATTCCTGCGGGTACAGGCTTTAGAAAGTATCAGAAACTAATGGTTGGCTTGAAAGAAGAAATGGAAGAAACCAATAGCCGTAGAAAAACCAAAAAGGAAAAAGAAAAAGTGTTGAAATAGTTTTTTGAGTGCTTCATTTCATAAAGGCGAGTTTTGGCTCGCCTTTGTGTTTTACATCAAAGGAAAAAACTTTTTAATTTCTAATTTTGATATCCAATGATACAAATTGTCAGTTTTGTGTTTAGTCCTTTTGCTGAAAATACCTATGTTTTGTACGATAATACGCAAGAGGCTGTTATTATTGACCCCGGTTGCTACAACAATGCCGAAAGAAAAGCATTACAAGATTTTATTGCTGAAAAGAACTTAAAGATTGTCAAATTATTGAATACGCACTGCCACTTAGACCACGTTTTTGGTAATGAGTTTGTCAAGCAGACTTACAATGTAAAGGCTTACGCTCACGAAAACGAGGATTTTAATTTAGGCATTTTGGAGGCTTCGGCTCGTATGTTTGGCATTGCTCGCATAGAAAGCACTCGCACAGATGTATATCTGAAAGAAAATGATGTAGTAGAATTTGGTAATTCAGCTTTGCAGGTGCTTTTCACACCCGGACATTCGCCTGGGCACGTAGTTTTTTACAATGCCGAGCAGGGATTTTGCATCAATGGAGATGTACTTTTTAGAAATAGCATTGGCAGAACAGATTTGCCCGGCGGTAACCATCAAACCCTAATAAACGCTATACGCAAGGTAATGTTTGCTTTGCCTGATGATACTACCATTTTCACAGGACACGGCGAGCCTACTACCATTGGTTTTGAAAAAAAGCATAATCCGTTTTTGTGAGGGTTATTTGATGAATTTGAACAAATCCAACTCTTTGAACTTTACTTTTTGTAAGGCTCTTGTCATAAAGCCTTCTATTTCGTAAGGGAAAAAGGAGGCTCGCCAAGAACCTGTATTCGTGATTACCACCCAAGCAAAGCCATCGCTACGGCGAGTAAGTGAAATATTGGTGCTGGCAAGGTTGCCTGTACGCCACCATTTTTCGGGTGTGATTTGCTTCCAACCCAAAGCCTTTTGTATTTGCAAGCTATCGGTAGTTTGGAGTGTCATTTCGGCAATGCTTTTAGCAGTTAAAAAGTCTTTGGGATTTTCCCAAGCATCAATGTAGCTCAAAAAGCGTAACATATCTACTGAACTGGCTATCCAGCCCCCAGCGGCTCCCAAACCCTGAATATAAGTACCTTCATAGGCTCTTGAAGCTGAATCGTGTGGGGCATAAATAGAAAGATTTTTGGGGGTATTTGTCGCAACATAGTACCTGACTTCGTGAGGAAAACGCTCTTTGTACCTACTTCTACCGATACGCATACGCCTGATTTGCATTTTAGCTAAAACAACTTCTCGCATAAAAGTTTCATAATCTTTTCCCGAAACCTCTTCAATGATTTTTCCAAGCAAAGCATAGCCAAAATTAGAGTAGTCGTAAAAAGAGCCGGGCGGGAAAACCTTTTTTTGCGATAGCATAAAACGCATTACGCTATCAAAGGGGGGCGGAGAAGGAGTTTTCATAATTTGAGCAATTTGTACAGGCACAAACATTGGGTCGGTACGGAGATAGTTCCACCAGCCTGCGGTATGAGTAAGCAAGTGCCTGATAGTGATGCCATACATAGTGGTATCGGCAATCCAAGTGTTGTAACGCTTCAAAATGCCGTTTTTCCCGAATACTTTGCTATCCAAGTTGAACTTGCCTTGCTCTACAAGGTGCATAATGCCTACGGTAGTGATGAGCTTGGAGGCACTTGCAATGCGAAAAAGATGGTGCGGCTTTACAGGAATTTTTCGTTCTTCATCTGCCCAACCAAAACCTTTGGCATACACGAGCTTGCCGTAGTAAGAAATGGCTATACTCATTCCCTTAATTTCCCACTGACGTATAAAATCCCAAGCCATACTATCCAGCAGAGCTGTTTCGGGGGAGGAAGAAAGTACTGCGAGGGTATCGTAATTGATTTCTTCGGTGTCATCAATATCACGGATAATTTTTACAGGTTTTTGAAGCGAAGGCTTTTCTTGATGAGAAGAGCAACTCACAAATACAAAAACTATCACCCAAGATAACAGATAAACCAAATTCTTCATATTTTTGCTTACTCAATTCTGCAAAAGTAATACAAGACAAGAAAATTACAAAAAATTTGGTTTTGGTTACTTTTTTCTAACATTTTGAAAATAATCAATTTTTAGCTTGATATATGGCTTTTAGTTTATCGGTAGTAATACCCAACTACAATGGAGTAAATCTACTTGCTCAAAATTTACCATACCTATACAAAGCACTTGAAAGTTCTTTTGTAACTGATTTTGAAATTATTGTAGCAGACGATGCTTCAAAAGATAATTCCATTGATTTTTTAGAAAAAAAATTCCCTGATATTATTATTGTTCAGAATAATAAAAATGTGGGCTTTGCTTCTAACATCAATTCAGGAATTTTCAAGGCAACAAAAGACCTCATTTTTGCAATGAATACTGATATTAGATTGGAAGAGGGATATTTTCTGCCTTTATTTCGTTATTTTGAATATTCTGATACTTTTGCTGTAATGGGGAAAGTCATTGCTTGGGAAAATGACGATTTGCAAGACTCTGCCAAATATCCTGATATGTCTTTTTGGAGTATTAAAGGAACTAAAAATTATTCCATTAAAGGTGAGAAAGTGGAAAAAATGTATTCTTTTTTTGCGTCGGGGGCTAATATGCTTGCTGACCGAAAAAAGCTAATAGAACTAGGTGGTTTTAATGAACTTTTTAGTCCTTACTATGGAGAAGACCTTGATTTAGGCATTACGGCTTGGCGAGCAGGATATAAGATTTATTTTGAACCTCAAGCTGTTTGTAGGCATTTGGCTTCCTCTACCATAAAGAAAGAACCTTCTGAAAAAGTTAAAATAATAACCAAACGAAATAAATTTATTTTACATTATTTGCATTTTGAAAAGTTTGACTTGTTAATTTATTGTACAAAACTAATTGCCTACTTTGTTTTGAAGTGTCTTGTTTTTGACAAATATTTTATTCGTGGGTTTGCCCTTTTTATCAGTTCTCTAAAAGAGATTAGAAAAGTTAAAAGATCTTTACAAAAACACAGGAAAAAAAGCATTAGAAATGTGGTAAAAGAAATTGAGAATAGCTTAAAGGAAAAGAAAATAGAAATATTTTAACACCGCCGAAAAAACTCTGCAAGTGTATAAAAACATTTTGAAAAACAAATATTAACTTTTATGCTAAAACGCTATTACAATCTCTTGAAAAATGTAAAGAATTGGCACAAGTATTTTGCCATAAAGAATAACCCTGACAAGTTTTTTCTCATAAAGGGAAGAGGGGGAGTAGATTTTTGGATTATAGAGGAGATTTTGCCGACATTTAAGGAGATTTATATGGAAGATGTATATGATATAGCTTTTATCAAACAACATATCTCAACAGAATCGCCTGTTGTGGTAGATATTGGAGCGAATGCAGGTTATGCGGCAACTTTCTTTTTTAGTCATTTTCCGAAAGCTCGTGTTATTTCTTTTGAACCTTTACCTACTAATTTTGAATTGCTTTCAAAAAATCAAAAACAAAATGCTTTTTTGAATTGGGAAGTTATTTGCAAAGCGGTAGGTAAAGGTAATGGAACAATATCGCTGTTTTTCCAAAAATCCAAAGGGCTTACACCTGTTTCGAGCATTTACGCAGATTTTGATAAAAATAATCAAGATTGTTTGGAGGTTGAAATGATTTCTTTGCCTCAAATTTTTCAAGATTTTGGGCTTTCTAAAATTGATTTGCTTAAATTAGACTGCGAAGGTGCTGAATACGAAATTTTGTATCATACTCCCCAAGAGTATTTCAATAGAATTTCTTGCTTGCTAATGGAAACTCATTACAGAAACGACAAAAATGAAAATAAGGAAGCATTAGCAAATTTTCTGCAAAGCGTTGGCTTTCAAACGAAAATACTAAAAGAAATGCTTTGGGCTTGGAGAAAGTGAGGTTTAACCTTTGAATAGTTTTTTTATAGGTTTTTTGAGTTTGATAAGAAAAAGCTGTATTTTTTTCAATAATAATTGCAACTTTTCAAATAAACTGATTTTAAAAACATCTTTTTTGACAAAAATAGTATCGCTATCGTCCTTATACCACTCCACGTAATTATTGGTTTTTGCCCAATGTAAAATTTGCTTGATGTTGGGATTGGTATAGTATTTTCCGTGGGTTTCAACGGAAAGGATATTCGGTCTGCTAACCATATGTTTGATAACATACCATTCTGCTCCTTCAATATCAATGCTAATCAAATCAAAATCACCTTTTTCTATTTCATTGAAAGTAACACATTTTACGACAACCGTAGAAGTTTGTTCCTTTTGGCAATTATCATTCACAATGGCGGGGCTTTTGTCCAGAACACTTACAAATGTAGAAGCCTCTCTTTTGCAGAGTTCTATTGTGCCGTTGAAGTCAAAAATAGCGGTTTCAATAATTTTAACGTTGGGGTATCCAGCAAAAAAACTTCTGATTTTAGAGGCATATTCAGGGTCGGCTTCAATAAGAGTTGTAGAAATACCCTCTTTGATAAAATCCATCACATTAGACTCCTCTGGGTAATATACCCCCACTTCACAAATGTTTTGGGGATTATACTTTTTAGCTTTTAGCTTTCTAAAAAAACGAATAGCCCCTTTATTCATAAATCAAAATATTAGATGCTTAAATTTATTTAAATTCTCTTTGACGTATTTAGGAAAAGGTATCTCGGTATTAAAAATATCAACTCTTTCAAAAAACTCATTTTCGCTAAATAGTGATTTGCCTGATAAAATTAGTTCTTTTACTTTTTGCTCGTTTTTGTAAAAATCGTTATTAAATTCGGGGTGAGCAAGTGATTCCAACTTTTTAATAATACGTTCCATTCCTCCCATATAGCTAAAATGCCAGCCGCCTTGATGAATTATTTTTACTTGCGGCTCTGCTAAATCGCGTTGCAAGCGAGTTTTTTCAATGGTTTTCGTTTTGCTTTTCAAATCTTTGTACGAAAGCATTACACTGCCTTGCCACCAACCAAAGCCATTTTCGTTGATTTGGGCTTTGGCTTTTCCTTCGTAATCGTTTATTTTTTTGCAAATATTATTCAGGAAATAGCAGGCAAAATACTGCCGAAAAACTTTGATGCCTTCGGTGTAGGCATATTCTTTTACTTTTTCGGCTCGGGGTATTTCGTCTAAATCTGAAACAATGATAACATCATCATCTTTGCAGTTTTGTAGCCCTAACAAGATATGCTCTTTTTGGTGGTCGTCATAGTCCCAAGGGGTAGGTACTCTAAATTTTTTCCAAAAAGTGGGATATTTATCAACAACAATGTGAATAATCTTATGCTCAAAATCCTTAAAAAGGTGTTTATTTTCTTGGAAATATAAAGGCTTGGGTTGCTTTTGGAAAGTACGCGTAGCTTCTACAAGAACAAACTTATCTACTACGTCATTGAGTTCATTCAGACGAATTTCTAATAGTTCTAGCTCATTAAAAAAGGCAAAGCAATCGTAAATCATCATCAAATAATTTTAGTTTCAGCGGTTGGCGTATAATCTTCAATAATTTCGGCATTTCGGTACAATTTGGCATAGAGGCTCTGCGGCGTGCTGATAAGCTCTTGGTGCGTGCCTCTTTCTATAATTTCGCCTTTATCCAATACCAAAATTTCGTCAGCTTTCTGGATAGTGCTAAGCCTATGGGCAATTACCAAAGAGGTTCGCTCCCGCATCAGTTCGTTGAGAGCTTCTTGCACAATTTTTTCGGATTCATTATCTAGAGCCGAAGTTGCTTCATCTAAAATCAGGATAGCGGGGTTTTTCAATACGGCTCTTGCAATGCTTATTCGCTGACGTTGCCCACCTGAAAGTTGAGAGCCTCTTTCGCCAATATTGGTATGATAGCCTTGTGGGAGTTTTTCAATAAATTCGTGGGCGTGAGCAATTTTTGCCGCTTGTATCACTTCTTCCATTGTAGCTTCTGTACCAAAAGCGATGTTATTGAATACTGTATCGTTGAATAGTATTGCTTCTTGGCTTACAATGCCCATTTGTTTGCGAAGCGAGTGCATAGTGATTTCTTTGATGTCGTAGCCATCAATTAAAATTCTGCCTTTTTGTACTTCATAAAAACGGCAAAGCAAGTCGGCGATAGTAGATTTTCCACTACCCGAAGCTCCTACAAGGGCTATCATTTTTCCTTTGGGAATAGTGAAACTAATATTTTTGAGTACCCACTGCTCGTTCCGATAAGCAAAACTTACATTTTCAAAAGTGATTTTTTCGTTGAAAGCGGGTAAGGTTTTCGCATTGGGTTTATCCTGAATTTCAGGTTTTATATCAATCAGTTCAAAAATTCTTTCAGCAGAAGCTACACCTCTTTGAATGTGGCTAAACATTGTGATAATTTCTTTGATAGGCTGTGTAACTTGCGATAATATTCCTAAAAAGCCAAAAAATTGGGACGCAGTAAGCGATTTATCGCCTTGCAAAATTAAATTTCCTCCATAAAGCACTACACCAATTACCAAAGCCACCCCCATAAACTCGGAAAAAGGTGAGGATAGCTCTCTTTTGTAGCCAATGCTTTTTACCAAGTAGGTATATTTTTCATTTTCTACTTTGAACTTTTGTTTTACAAATTTTTCGGCATTGAAAGCCTTGACAATCCGAATACCACTGAAAGTTTCGTCCATTATGCTCAAAACCGTGCCAATCGTTTCTTGTACTTGCTTGGATTGCTTGCGAAGTTTATTGACAAGCAAGGCAACAAAACCACCTGTAAGTGGAATGTAAATCAATACAAAAAGTGTGAGCGAAGGAGAAATGTAAAAAAGGGCAACAAAGTACAAAATCAGTAGGATAGGTTCTCGGAATAAGGCTTTGAAAGAGGTAGTTAGGATAAATTCCACTTCTGCTACATCGGAGGTCATACGCGAAAGGATATTACCTTTTCGCTGTTCGGTGAAGTAGCCTAAATGCAGTTCAAGGGTTTTCTCAAAAACTTCTTGACGAATCTTTCCAACCAAACGAGCTTTTAATTTTTCTAAAACTCTGATAGTTAGATACTTGAATAAATTTGCAAAAAATACCGAAGTAACCACAAACAAACACACTTTCCATAGCAAACTAACTGCTCCTTCTTCGTAATAAATTTTCGCTTGCCAATACTGAAAAGTTTGCACAAAATACTCAACAGAAAACTCAAATGCAGGAATTTGCCCGATAGCTTGGGGTTTGTTTTGGAAAAGTATTTCCAAAACAGGTATAATCATTGTAAAATTGATAAGCCCAAACAGCGATGCTAAAAGCGAGGTAACAAGAAATACAACAATAAACTTCTGTATTGAGCTAACGATTGTAAATATGCGTAAGTAGGTTTTCACGATACAAATTTATTCAGTAAAATGATGTTTATGATATTTGCTGGCATTTAATTTTTTCGTAGAATGGTTTGGTAGAAAATATACTATCAGCGATATTATTTAATTTTTGTGTGCAAATTTGGATAGCTTGCTCCGATTGGTCAATACCTATCCAATTTCTTTCTAATAGATGTGCTGATACAAGTGTTGTCCCCGAACCACAAAAACAATCTAATACATAGCTTTGAGGATTTGATGAGGTTTGAATAATTAAATTGAGCATATCAGCATTTTTTTCCGTAGGGTAAGTAGGGTATTGTGGGTCTTTGAAATCCCATATATCCTGAACTCTTTTGCCCTCTTGTTCATCTAAATATATTTTTTTTCGGGGGTTACCTTTTTCCGACCACTCAATTAGCCCTTGGCTATCCCATAGCTCCAAAGTAGCAACATCTGTACGCCAGTGTCTTCCTTTGGGAGGTAAAATTCCCTTGAAACTCAAAGCAGTTTTTCCATTCAGCGTTTCGCCAGGTGCGTGTAAGGGAATTGTTGTGTATCTTCTGCCGTTTTTGTCTATTTTAGGAAAAAGTTTTGTTTTATCCTCTTCGCTGTAAGGTAATTTAGGTTCATTCCAAATAGGATTAGCCCCTTTTGAATAAAACAAAACCATATCTTTGATATTTCCATAAGCTTTTCTTGCAAAATTTTTAGGATTACATTTGATACGTGCTATGTCGTTTCTAAAATTTTTTGCTCCAAAAATTTCGTCCATAATAATTTTCACATAGTGTCCGATTTTGTAATCTATATGTAAGTAAATAGAACCTTTTTCAGAAAGCAGATTTTTCAGCAGAAATAATCTTTCTCTCAAAAACTCCAAAAATTCGGTTCCTGTTAGCGTATCAGCGTAAGCGAGTTGTCCATTTTTTTCAAAACTAATGCTATTAGCTCTTTTTTCAGAAAAGATGAACTTATTATTGGTAGCAAAAGGAGGGTCTATGTATATTAAATCTATTTTACCTGCTAAATTTTGTTTTTCTATAAGATGCTTTAAGGCTATAGCACACTCACCCCAAATCAGTTTATTAGGGCTATTTATATCATTTTGTTTAATGAAGTTACTATCACTGATTTTTTGGTAGATTTCTTTTTCTGTTTTTTTGCCAAAATATTCTATAAACATTATCAAAGATTTTACGCAAAAATACGAATAAATATTCAAACTTGATACAAAAATTCCCTTAACAACAAGGCACTCATTATGTTTTCATTTTTGTATTTATTGCAAATACTTTGATAGAGCTTGTTTTCACCTTTGATATACACTACTCCATCAAGGATAGCAATGGTAATGACCTTATCAGAAGTTACTCCCAATATTCTAACAGCGTCTTCAAATTGAGCGTTTTGGTGTCCTCCAAAATCTGTCAGGAATTTAGCTTCGCCAATAATGTATTTTTTATTGAAACGAGCTACAAAATCAAGCCCTTTATAGTGTTCATAATTACAGATTTCTTTGACAAATAGTTTTAGTTCTTGGTCGCTCCCGTCTAAAATAGCATCTTTGTCTGAACTGATAAAAGATTCAAAAGGAATAGGCTCTATGCCCAATGATTTTTTGTTTAGCCATCTTCGGAAAAGCGGTCCGATTTGTCTATTAGTTTCTTTGGGTTCAGAGCATTTTTCAAAAATTTTATCAAGCCCCATTTCATATAATCTGCCACAAATACGATTGATAGTTTTAGGATTTCTTTCTATGGCAGAAGTATCTCTTTTCAGGAAAGCTACATAGCTATCTTTGATTGGGAATAAATCCAGCTTCAGAAGTTCTCTGATTAAACGAATATTATCTTGTTGATTGAATGCTATTTCTACATTTTGCCAAATATCTTGGCGTATTGTTCTAATTCCTTCGGGAATAGTAGGATACACCTGAAATAAATCATCAAGATAAGCCCTTTGATTAGCATACTCTATACTTAGTTCAAGCCAAGGACTCATTTGTAATTTTTATTACATCAATCCCAAAACCCAATTTGGGAAAAGTCCTAAAAGTACAGTCAGCAGGGTAGTAACCAAGAATACAACAATGTATGGGGTAGATACTTCAATTTTTACAACTCCCTCGCGGTTATGTGGTTCTTTCAGATACATTGCAATAATTACGCGGAAATAATAATATAAACCTACTGCCGACATCAGTGCCGCAAGTACCATAATTTCGTACAAACCTCTCTCATAAGCACTCACAAATACCCATAACTTGCCAAAGAAACCTGCTGTAAGAGGTATGCCTGCCAGCGAAAGCATAGCGATAGTCATTACCAATGCTAAAAAAGGATTGGTTTTAGCCAAGCCATTGAAACTTGTGTATTCCTCGTTGTGAGTTTTTTCAGAAACCAATAAAAGCACTCCAAAGGCAGAAACCGTAGCCAAAGAATAAGCCAAAGAATAAAAAATAATAGCCGATAAACTTCTCTCATTGAAAGCCGTAACGGCAAGGAGCAAATATCCTGCGTGAGAAACACTTGAAAAAGCCATCATTCGCTTAAAACTCTGCTGATTGGCGGCGGTAATATTGGCAATGAGCATTGTAAGCCCTGCCAAAATAACAAAGCTAATTTGCCAATAACTATACGTAGGCACAAAAGCTGATGAGAGTAGTTTGTAAATAGCCGCAAAACCTGCTGTTTTTACAATAGTAGCCATAAAAGCGGTAAAAAGTGTGGGCGAGCCTTCATACACATCGGCAGTCCAGAAATGGAAAGGAGCAATAGAAACCTTAAAAAACATTCCCACCAGCACTAGCATTAAACCCAAATAAAGCATCGGTGAAAGATTGGCATTGCTTTGTGTGTATTTTTGCAATTCGGCAAGTGAAAAACCACCCGAAGCTCCATAAAGCATTGCAACGCCAAACAGAAAAATGCCTGTGGCAAATGCTCCTTGCAAAAAATATTTCATTGCCGCTTCGTTGGAACGCAAATTACGCTTTTCCGAACCCGCCAGCACATACATTATGATAGAAACAATTTCAATTCCTACAAAGAGCATAAGTAGGTTTTCATAACTTACCATCATTATAGCACCCACCAAAGAAAAAAGCATAAGAGCATAATACTCTGCGGGTTGGGCTTCTTTGTTTTGAATATAATGCTGTGAGAGAGGAATAATCAGTGAGGCAGTAAGAAGCAAGATAAGTGAAAAAAGCACAGCACTTGGCGAGGTAGTCATCATTGCATTGTTGATGACTTTGCCCAAGTCCAAAGGGGTATTCCATTCGGTAAAGGTGGCTACAAAAGTAAGCACCGCAAACAAAACCGCCGCACCAAAAAGCACCTGACGATTTTTCAGAAAGCCTAAAAACAAATTCACTATGCCAAAAACTGAAAGTAAAATGATAGGTAGCATTGCTTTGGGGGTTTATTTTTAGGTAAAAATATTTTACTTGCCCAAAATAATAGAATTTTGGGCGAGTAGTCAAATTTTTTGTAAGAAATTTACGAAAGATTTGCTCTTGAGGCTTACTCTTTCTTGAATTTTAGGTAGGTGGAAAAGCCCAACGTGAAGTAATAAAAATCTCGGAAAGGTTTATCAAAACTCATTCCTGCGAGTACATCAAACTGATAACGGTTATCAAAGATATACATAGAACCCACATTCAAGCCGTGTGTGTGGTTATCGTTATTGATAGGAAACAAAGATGAGCCATAATATTCTACAAAACTATACACCCCTTGGCTTACTTTTCTGCCTACCCCCAAAGTATAAGCCCATAGCAGTTCGTTTTCGTTATTGAAATTACGATGAAGGTCTAAGCCAAGATTAGAAAAAGCGTAAAAATCTTGTGAAAAATTGTATTGCATTAGAAGTTTGGCATAGTGCCTTTGGGTAATATTTTCCAGAGAGTTGGGGATAGGAATACGGCTTACCCACATAGCACTCATTGAAAATTTAGTGTTTTCCAAATTATTGAGCCGATATTTTATGCCAAGGTGCATTGGTTGCCAAAAAGTGTTTCGGGCTTTTAGTTCGTTGTTTTCAAAAAAACGGCTAATTTCAACTTCCTGCCCCAAACGCAGTTCCAACTTATTGGTAAGCCCGTAACGTAAAAAAAGATTAGGCAAATGCGTATTAACTCTGAAAGGGGCGACTTGGTTGGTGCTTCTGAAATACCCGCTTTCTATGATGAATATGTTTTTGGGAGTGGTTGCCGCCGAAAAACTCACCGTAGGGCGGTCAGTGGCGATTTCATAATCTTCATTTTGAGCCCAAACACTATGAGCGAATACTACAATAGCAAAGATTGTCAGAAGTTTTTTCATACAATTTGGTTTTTTTTCAAAAGTAGCTTCAAGATTTCCAAAGCAATCAATAGACTTTATCAAAGTTGCCATTTTTTTTATGAAAATAGAACTAAATTTTACAAAAGGTTTTGAGGGGTTTTTGGGAAATTCAAGAAAAAATCTTACCTTTGGAAATAATTTGAAAAAAAGCAGTGTTTGTAGAACTTATTGTAGAGGCAAATCCTGAAGCCTTTGAAATTTTTATTGCAGAACTTGCCGATTTGGGCTACGACTCTTTTATGGAAGAGCAAGACACCCTGAAAGCGTACATCTTGGCTGAAAATTTTGATGAAGAGGCTATCAAGATGCTACAAATTGAATATGCGAAGGTTTATCCATTTCGCTATACTTTTTCAAAACTGGAAAAGATAAATTGGAATGAAACTTGGGAGAAAAACTATGAGCCTGTGGAAATAGCAGATAAGGTGCGTATCCGAGCCATTTTCCACGAGCCTAAATCCCAAGATTTTGAATACGAAATTATCATTACGCCTAAAATGTCTTTTGGTACAGGGCATCACGCTACTACCAGCCTAATGATAGAAAATCAGTTAGAAATCAATCATCAGGGGAAAGCCGTTTTGGACGCAGGTACAGGTACAGGTATTTTGGCAATAATGGCAAAATTTTTAGGAGCAAGCTACATAGAAGCCTTCGATACAGACGAATGGGCAGTAGAAAATAGCCGTGAAAATATTTTACTTAACGATTGTTCAGAAATAGTTGTTTATCAGGGTGATATTTCGGCAGTTGATACCCAAAAGCGTTTTGATATATTGCTGGCAAATATCAATAAAAACGTTTTGCTTGCCGATATACCTGCTTACAGCCAACTCCTGAAAATAGGTGGTTTTCTGCTTTTGAGTGGCTTTTACGAAGAAGATTTAGCAGATATTCAGCAAAAATGCAAGGAAAATAATCTGCAATTTGTCAAAGAAAAAAACAGAAATAAGTGGGTTTCGGCAGTATTTGAAAAGGTTTGAGGCGAAAATATTCAAATTTTGAGGTATAATTTGCAGCAGAGAAATAGGAAACAAGAAGCAGGAAACAAGATTTTAGAAAATAGATTTCAGATAAAAAATGAAAGTTAAAGCCCTTAAAGGCTTAAACTTCAAATAATGAACTTTTTGAACGTAAATAATTACAAATATTCAATGAACTAACTACGCTGATTTACCAAAATATTCTATGAAAAAGTTTTTATGTCTTTTTTGGGTGTTGATGTGGGTTTTGCCAAGTATTGCCCAACGCTTCTCAGCAAATCCTGATGAGTTTATTGCTCAATTAGATAAAGAACTTCGTTTGGCTCGTCAAGAAAAATTTGCAGAGCAGTTTCGTTCTACTTGGACAAGGGGGAGTTTTACGGCTTCACAGCAAGAAAAAATCATCAACTTAGTAAAAATAATCGTAAGCAAAGGGGGAGGCATAGGTACTCACGTAAAAACATTTCTTTCGGCATTAGAAAACGGACTTGATAATCAAACCGTGAGTAGCTCGCAGATAGATAACATACTTTCGGTTGCAGAAAAGTATTTTACTAAAACCAATTCGGGGCAGATTTTTAATTTTGCCAGCTCATTGCATAGCTTACTTACTTACAAAGCGTTGCATTTTTCTAAAATGCATCGTTTGTACGTAGATGGCGGTTTTGAGATAGTCTATGCCGATTCTGTACTTCGCAAACAACACGCTTGGTTTCAGGGTTGGCAAGAAGCTCAGCCCGAACCAGATTCTTTGGGTAATATTAAACCCTATCCGCACCCACTTGTAGCGGGTCCTGTGGTGCTTTTTCCTAAAACGAACCTCTATCTTGTTTCGCCATACGACTCGGTAAGTATCAATCAGACTAAATTAGCTTTTCTTTTTGAAAACAATCATATTGTAGGCGATGGGGGACGTTTCTCTTGGGAAAGTTTGTATAATAAAGGCAATGTAGATTCTGTGGCTTTGGGTAGTATTGCCCGTGCTCAAATTTATGCTGATTTTAGTCGTTACAGCCACCAAGTAAGCGACTTGCATTTTGATGCTGATAATGTTACTCTTACTTATCCTACCAAACTCAAAACGCCTGAAGTGGGTAGGTTTGAGTTTTTTAGCGAACAACGCAAGAAAAACCAGTCGATTCGCTACCCCAAGTTTGTTTCTTATGATGATAAAGCCGACCTAACTAATATTGGGGAAAATATGCAATACTTGGGTGGAATGAAATTGGAAGGCTTTAAGCTATATGGATACTCTCCTACAAGCCGCCCCGTTTGTAGGCTATTGGTGTATAAAGATGGGCAAGTTAAGTTTCACGCCAATTCCAAACAGTTTTACTTGGGTGAAGACCGAATTTATTCCAAAAGTGTTTCTTTTGGTTATTATGTAAGTGGCGAAGATTCGCTTACTCACAGTAACGTTTCTTTAAGCTATAACAAAGTAAAAATAGCTGGAGATAGTACGCCTGTGGGTGTTTTCAAACTTTACAAAGACAAAGTCAATGATGATATTCCCTTTATTGATGAATATCATAAAATGTACATTATCGCTGATTTGGCACTCTATAACCCCGTTAAAAATACCATAGATTTTTACATTACAGGAGCCAAAGATAAAGTTCCCGCTTTATTTGAATCTTTCAAATATTATGATGAAGATCGCTACGAAGAACTACGAGCCGAATATAGCTTTCACCCTTTGCGAATGGTAGATTATTATGCAAAAAAGTATGGGACAAATAACTCGCAAGGAGTTCGCGAGTTCAATATTGAGGGAGCTTTTGCAATGGAATCTGAAGAAAATTTGGATAAGAAAAAAGCCAAAAATAACTCTTTTACCAATATCAAATTAGATGTTATCAAGCGGGTACTTACAAGGCTGGCAAGGGAAGGCTATGTAGATTATGATGAATATACAGGTAGGGTGGCGGTTCTTAATAGAACAACCCATACCATTGATGCCTATGAGTACAAGCGAGCTATGGATTTTTTGGAAAAAAATCCTAAGAAAAAATTGCCGAAGTATATGGAGCCTTATGCTAATAAGGATTTTGACGATATGCTCATTCAGTCCATTTCGCCCCGTGATGCCAGCAAAGATAGCGTTTTGAAGGACACTACTAAATTTCATTTTACCAATGGTAGAATTTTATACAAAAAATTAGTGGGCAAAAATATTCTTATTACCAAGCGAGTTTTTCGACCTAAGCCTGATACTACTGCCAGCGAAAACCCCCAGTTCCCACAAGATACGCTTATTACGCTTACCGATACTTTCAGAATAGATAAGTTTGAGGAAGTCAAGAAAGTTGCTCTTACCGAAGAGTTGGAATTGAATAAACTTAATCCTGATAAATTTTTTCTTTGGGAATTAGAAGGGCTTTTTTCAATGTCGGAACGGAAAAAAGGTCCTGCTATGCCGAATGCCTCTGTATTGCCTGATGGTGGTGGTATGGTCATTAGAGGAGTGGATAAATTCGCTATCAGCAAAAAACTAAATGTGTATTTTATACCCAAAAATAAGGAAGTAAAAATCTATGGAGCAAGTAACTTTTTTATGGAAGAAGGAGAGGTTACGGTAGGAAATTTCAAGTTTATTGGAAAAAATTTTATGCTTCCTTATGATGAGTTCAAACTTACAATGGAAACCTTGGATAGTGTGGTTTTCATTGTGCCAGATCCCAAAAACCCTGATATAAAACACGAACTCGGAGGAGAAATTAAATTCAATGCAGGAGATTTGCTTATTTCGCACCCTAATAATATTTCGGGGCTAAAAAAAGGACAAATTCCCGGCGGGAAGAAAGGCGAAGTATATGAAGCCTATCCCAAACTAAAAATTGCCACAGGAGGAAAAATTTATTTTGATGCTTTCTATCGTCAAAAGTATGCTTATCACAAGCATCAAGCCTATTTTGAAATTCCGAATGTGGAGCTAGATAGCCTTACTACCAAAATGCCCAAATTTGAAGGTACTTTCCACTCTAATATGTTTCCACCTATCAAAGAAGTGCTTGTACCTATCTACGACCCCAAATATACAGGGGTAGAATCTCGTTACGCTTTGGGATTTGTGCATAAACTCAAAAAACCTCTTAAACTTTATCATACCCAGGCTGAACTTACCGCTGACTCTATCGTAATGTATAAAACGGGACTCGTTGCCACAGGTAAGAAACTGGAAATTAAAAATCATAGCTACAGCGTAAAAGCTCCTTACTTTTTATTTACACCCGATTCGGTTGTTACAGCAAAAGCAAATATTGCAGTAAAGCAACAAAAGGTAAAAAATACTTTCTATCCCGAGGCAGTGGGCGAAGATATGAAACTCACTTGGTACACTTCTCGCTTTGCAGGGAAAGATACTTTGAAAATAGATAGTCTTACACTTCGTACCGCTCCCGATAAGTTGGCACGTATTTTTGATGAGAAAAATCCCGCCAGTTTGAAAGGAACATTAGCTCTTACTCCCGAAACACTATGGGCTATTGGAGAATTTAGACGTAAAGATTTCTTTATGCTTGCTCCCAAAGGGGCTTCTATTTCGCCTCAAAGGATTTACACTTTGCAAAATCCTGAAAATATCGTAGATTTCAAGGTTTATTCTACCGAAATAGACCCTTTTGCCAAAGAGCAAAACGATATTTACAAACCTATTATTGATGCCAATGCGGTATTTGTGGATTTTGATTTGAAAAATAACATCTGTAAAATTAGCAATAACCCCACTATAGCCCAACAAGACCCCAATTACGAATTTATCGGCTTCCCTTATGCTCAATTCAAAACTTCTATCCGTGAGGTTACTTGGAATGTAGGTAAAAAAGAGGTAACTATGGTAGGAGATGAAAATACTACTTTCCGTTCCACTCACTACGAAGAAGAGGAAAACGCACCCAACAAAGACCTTTTGCTCAAAGCCTCTAAGGGTAAATACGATATGAAAGACCTTAACAATCCTGTGTTAGACCTTGAAGGGGTGTCTTATATTTCCTCTGCCGATGCTCGTATCATTCCCGATAAAAATAAAGTAACTATTTCAAAAGGGGCTTCTATTCAGGAGCTAAAAAATGCAACAGTTATTTTAGATACGATTAGCTTTCATCATACACTCATCAATGGAAATATTAAAATCAATCATAGAGAAGATTTTGAGGGTGATGCGACTTACCGCTACGTAAATGCCGCCAAAGATACTTTCAAGCTCAAATTTGATAGATTTGAACTGGTAGGTAGCGAACAAATCTCTGAAGCAGGTAAAACCAAAGTTAAGCGTAAAAGGAAAAAAGGAGAGAGCGAAGATACTTTACAAATTCCCAAACGCTATACCCAGTCGCGTGGCGAAGTACGTGAAGAAGACAACTTTTTTATCAAACCACGTATTAAATTCAAAGGTACGGCAGAAATGCTTGCCTACAAAAAAGATTTAATTTTAGATGGCTTCATTCAAATTCAGTTGCAAAGCAAGAAATATGGCAACTACTGGATACCCTACCAACGCGATGCGGGTGATGTGTATGTAGAATTGGACGAAAAAACCTCTTCTGAAGCTGACTTAATTACTACGGGCTTGCACTACACCTATGAAGAAAATGGAAAGCTCTATACTACTTTTCTTTCAGGCAAGAAGGGAGATAATGATAGCGATATGTATCTTGCCAAAGGTGTTTTTACTTATACCCCCGAACTCAATGAATTCAAAATCACTGATAAAGCTCGCTTGGAAAAAGAAAGCTATGAGGGTACGTTGCTTACACTTGATGACGAAAAAGGCATCTTGGATATGCAGGGTAAGTTTAAGCTCGTTGATGAAAAACTACAAAAATTTGTGCTTTCGGCGGGTTCGGCAAAGGTAAATCTCAAAAAAGATGAGTACGAATTTACACAAATGTTTGCTTTTGACCTTTCCAAAGCCAAATCACCGCTTTCGGGAGTTGCCGATTTGTTCAAGTATGCCAAAATGGACGGCTCTGCTGGCGACCAAGCCTATAGTTCTGATGATGCCTCTCTGATGAGTCGCCTTGCTGAAATTGTTGGAAACGATAAAGCCAAAAAATATGAAAATCAGGCAAGAACTAAATATCACCCACTTTTGCAAGCCGATAAGAAAGTCTTGGGTAAAGGTTTGGTGCTTTCGCAAGTAAATCTGAAATGGTCGGATACCACAAATAGCTTTTATAGTGTTGGCAAAATTGGCTTGGCAAATATTTTGGATAAAGACGTCAATGCTATGGTAGATGGCTTTATGGAAATTCAGAAGTTAGAGGACGGCGATATTATCAACCTTTATTTAGAACTTACTCCCGAGCAATGGATTTTCCTTTCACTTACGCAAAATACGCTTTCTGGCGATTGTTCTATACCCAAAGTGAATAGTGCTTTTGAGCGGGGCAAAAAAGCGAAATCTGATAAAGAATTAGGTTATGAACTTGCTGATGATATAGCCTTAGAAACATTCAAAAGACGCTTTAAGCAATATTATTTGGACAAAAAATTTGGTGCTGTTCCTGATGTAGAGCGTAAGCAAAAAGAAGAGGTAGAGGAAGAAACAGACAAAAAGTCTAAGAAAAAATCTAAAAAGAAAAAGCAAGAAGTAGAAGAAGAAAATGAGGAAAATACTGAACCTCCAAAAGAGGAAAAACCCAAAAAAGAGAAAAAATCTAAAAAGAAAAAGCAACAAAACGAGGACGAGGAAGAAATCACTGATGAACCCATAGAAAAAACAGAAACTAAACCTGAACCTAAAAAAGAGGAGAAAAAGGACAATAAAGACGAGAAAAAAGACGAAAAGAAAGAGGAGAAAAAGGACGAGAAAAAAGACAAAGATAAGCCCAAAGACGAAAAGAAACCTAAAGACGAAAAGCCCAAAGAAGAGAAACCTAAAAAAGAGAAAAAAGGCAAAAAGAAAAAAGGAGAAGAGGAGGAGGAAGAAGAGCCTACCGATGAAGATCCCAAAGATGAAAAGAAAAAAGATAAAAAGAAAGACGATAAAGACGGATTTTAGCAAATGGTGCGGTGCTATGAAAAGCACCGCATTTTTTAGCTTCGGGGGTGATATTGCAGAATGGTTTGACGAAGGTAGTCTTTATCCAAATGCGTATAAATTTCGGTGGTAGTGATGGATTCGTGTCCGAGAATTTCTTGAATGGTTCGCAAATCGGCACCACCTTCCAAGAGATGAGTAGCACAACTATGCCGAAACGTATGCGGACTGATATTTTTTTTCAGACCAATTTTTTGAGCCAGTTCCTTGATAACCATAAACACATATACGCGTGTGAGTTTTTTACCCCTTCTATTGAGAAAAACGTAATTTTCGTGTCCTTTGGCAATATTCAGGTGTCTGCGGATATGTTCTACATAAATTTGCGTATATTTCATAGCTTCACTGCCAATGGGAACAAAACGCTCTTTATTACCTTTGCCTACTACTTTAATAAATTCTATATCAAAATACAAGTTAGAAATTTTAAGGTCTATGAGTTCGCTTACTCGCAAGCCGCAACTATACAAAACCTCTAACATAGCACGATTGCGAGTACCTTCGGGTGTGGAGTGGTCAATGGCTTCTAAAAGGGCTTCAATTTCGTGATATTCCAGCGTATCGGGTAATTTTCGTCTGAGTTTGGGGGCTTCTATCAGGTAGGCGGGGTCTGTGGAAATAGCCTCTTCGGCAAAAAGAAATTTGTAAAAAGCCTTGATACCCGAAAGAATACGTGCTTGCGAAGTTTCGGCTATTCCTAATTCATTAAGATACAAAATAAATGTCTGAATTTGTTGCGTGCTGATTTTTTCAGGATTTTGCCAGTCTTTTCCCAAGGCAAAGTCTTGGAACTTACTTATATCTCGCAGATAGGCTTCAATGGAATTTTCTGAAAAGCCACGCTCCAATTTCAAATAACTTCTGAACTGCTCAATGTATATTTTCCATTGCATAAGCTACTTTTTGCAATAATACAAAATCCTGAACATTGAAATAAATTTTTGCAAAAAATTTGCAAAGCAATTTTTTTCTTGCTACATTTGCAACCTCAATTCTTGGGGCATTAGCTCAGCTGGCTAGAGCGCTACAATGGCATTGTAGAGGTCATCGGTTCGACTCCGATATGCTCCACAGAAATAAATGCCTGATAAGTTATTTGCTATCAGGCATTTTGTTTTTTCTAAAATTGTTGTAGAAAGTTAAGATGAGTAGTAGTTGTACTCAAAGAGCATTTGGCTCATAAAACACTATTCCTACGTTGTCAATGTGTTTGAGCAGGTCAGGATTTTTTATTTGCTTGTATAAAGAAATATCTATTTTGTAGGGTAAAAGCAAATCGTCCAATTCATTTTCTATGGTTTGAAGAATATGGAAAGAAAGTTTATCGCCTAACAGGGTGAGGTCTATATCGGAGCCCAAACGATAGTTCCCTTTTGCCCTTGAACCATAGAGAATAGCTTTTTCTACTTCTCGATGTTTGGCAAGCACTTGTTGAATGGCAAGAATGGTTTCTGTTTTTAGTCCGTAGTTCATTGTGCTTCTTTTTTGTGCATAGCTGATATTTCCTCCATACGTTTTTTGAACTGTAAAAATTCGGGATAGTACTGCTGGACTATTCTAAAAAATATCTCCTCAGCAGTATCCTCGTTGTAAGTGTGTGAAGTTTTATTTCGGCTGATAATCATATCCATCCAAACTTCACCATTGATAATAAGCCCTGCGGCAAAAGCTTCTCGGGTGGCATCTTTTGAGCCAAAAATATTAGTATTTCCTGCCTCTTTGAAAAAATCTTTCATCACATTCCACGCTAACTCGTGTGTATATTCAAAGCGTTGGATAAGCCCTTCCTTTATGATGTTTTCTAGAAAATCATCATCTTTAATTTTTTGATTATCAGTTTTTAGATACTCCTCTGCTTTTAGTACTGCTTCTTGCAGTTTATGAAACGCTTTCACAAAGTTATTAAATCTTTGTTGCCAGCGTTTGTCGTTGGTATTCATAGTTTTTTAGATTTTTGCGATATTGTAAGTGTAAAAAGTGTTTATTCAAAAATATTTTGCAAGCCAATTTTTAAATTATTTTGTGAAAACAGAATTTTTAAGGGGTAACTAATTACAAAACAATCAGCCTTTTGCAATAATAGTTTTTTTTAGCGACTTTTCATAGAAAAGAGCAATTTATTAGGGGAAAAAACTTGGCTTTTTATTCTTAAAATCAGTTAAATACAATTTGATACTTTTTTGTTTGCAACTCTGCAAAAATTATCTTATTTTTAACGTGAGTTAAGCGGCAATATCTTGAAAAAGTTCA
>NZ_JBRCWE010000107.1:0-6284 GCF_053497555.1 Raineya sp.
GTGTAGGCGACCTTATTCCTGAATTTGAAAATGCCGCCTTTGCTCTCAAAAATCCGGGCGATATCAGCGAACCTGTGCTTTCGCCTTATGGTTGGCACATCATCAAACTGATTAGCAGAGGCAGAAAAGAAACTTTTGAAGAAGTAGAGGCATCTATTCGCAATCGCGTACAGAGAGACTCTCGTTCGGAAGTGAGCAAAAACTTGGTGCTGGCTCGCTTGCGTAAAGAAAATAATCTCAAAATCAACGATAAAGTTTTGAAAAAGGCAATAAGTGCCGTAGATACTTCACTACTTAAAGGAAATTGGGATTTCAAAGAAAACAAATTCTTGAAAGAAATTGTTGCAACCTTTGAAAACAAGCAGGTAGGGAAAAAACAAAATCTTTCGGTACGTGATTTTTATTTTTACCTAAAAACTCGTCAGCAACAACGCCCCGACCTCAAAGATGCCAAACATTATGCTAATTTGCTTTGGCAAAGATTTATTGATGATGAAACCGTGAATTTTGAAAAAAGTATTCTACCTGACAAATTCAATGAGTACAAAATGCTAACCCAAGAATATCGTGAAGGTATGATACTTTTTGCAATGATGAATGAAAAAGTTTGGGCAAAAGGCATCAAAGATACCACAGGAGCAAGGCAGTTTTATGAGAAAAATAAAGAAAAATATCGTTGGGGTGAGCGTGCCTTTGCTACTATTTTTGATGCGGCTAATGAAAATATTTTGAAACAAGTAGAAGAATACGCAGGCGAAAAGCCCCCTTACTTGCTGAAAGGTTATTTTGAAAACAATATCATCAAATATGCCAAAGACCAAATGAAATATGATGAGAGAGAGTATTTGGGGCTTATCAATGAAATAGGAGAGGCATTGAACAAGGACGCTAATCTGCTTTTAGAAATTTCGGGTTTTATGGATAAAAATGAGCGTCCTAAAACACTCTCAGCAGATAGAACCAAAGTTATTTTTGATTATCTGTATCAAATAAAACGTATCAATGCCAATCAGGCGATACGTAAAGACTTTGGTAGCTCTATGCCCGGCACTAAGAAAAATCCTAAACCCAATAGCCGTGTAGAACTGCAAATGTACTCTTATGCACTTTCAGGCATTGAAAAGGTTATCAATAAGAAAGATGCTTTGAACTTGAAAATTACAGACCTCAAACCCTACGAAAAAGGAACAAACGAACTGCTGAACGCTGTGCCTTGGAAGGAGGGCAAGCATCGTTTGCAACGCAATGGTAGGTTTTTCTTGGTGCATATCAGTAGCATAGAAGCCCCTCGTACCAAAACTTTTGAAGAAGCCCGAGGCAATATCATTCAAGATTATCAGGTATTTCTGGAAAATGAGTGGCTTGATGAACTGCAAAAGAAATACCCTGTAAAAATTCAAGAAGAAGAGTTCAAAAAATTAGTGAAAAAATAAGAAAAAATGCCTTTTTTGAAAACAGCCATTGAAGGACTTTTGCTTTTTGAGCCTCGTTTGTTTGAAGACGAACGAGGCTATTTCTATGAGAGTTTCAATCAGAAAGAGTTTTACAACGCCACATGTATAGATTTACCATTTGTACAAGATAATCATTCGCTTTCCAAGTTTGGCGTAATTCGAGGTTTGCACTTTCAAAAACCACCTTTTGAGCAGGCAAAGCTCATTAAGGTTATCAGAGGAAAAATTTTTGACGTAGCCGTAGATATTCGTCCTGATTCGCCAACGTATGGCAAATGGCTCGGTTTCGAACTTTCCGCAGAAAACAAAAAGCAGCTCTACATTCCTCGTGGTTTTGCTCACGGCTTTGTAGTGCTTTCGGAGTGGGCAGAAGTGCTTTACAAGTGCGATAATTACTATGCCCCCCAAGCCGAAGGAGGGATTATCTACAACGATAAAACCTTGCAAATTGATTGGCAAGTTGAGAGTAAAGATATTATTGTATCCACCAAAGATAGCCTCTTGCCCGCTTTTCAAGGGGGGTAAAAGGGCAAAAGGCAATATTTTTTAGAAATTGTAATTATTTACGTTCAAAAAGTCCAGTGTTTGATGTTCAAGCCTTTAAGGGCTTCATCTCCCATTTTTGTCTGATATTTCTCTAAAATCCAGTTTCCTGTATCTTGTTTCCTTTTTCCTGTTTCCTTCCTGCAAACTATACCTAAACAATCACCAGAAATGAATTCAATTTATTTCTTTTTGGGGGTAATCAGAGGATTTACTGAATTTTGCTCTTCATTGAGCATATAAGGCATTTGCCCATCGGTAATAATAACTTTGGTATTGGGCGATTTGGCAAGCTCTCGCCAAGCCTGAATGTATTGAAACTGCAAAATAAGGGGATTTAAGCCTTCGGCAAGAATTTTTTGGGCATCACGCGTACCCTGTGCTTCTATGATACGCCTTTGGGCTTCTAACTTTTCTTGCTCTAAAACAAATTGCATTCTTTGAGCTTCTTGCTCGGCTTGTAACTTGGCTTCAATGGCTTCTACCAACCTTTCAGGTAGTTTGATACTTTTGAGCAAAACAGCTTCTACAACAAATCCCTTTTCTTTCAAGAATTTATCTAAATCGGCGGCAATGGTTTGCTCTATGGTAGATCTTTCGGCGGTGTGGAGGTCTTTGGCAAAAAAACGGGCACTTACGTCGCGTATAGCCGACCTAAACGCAGGGGCAACCAAATTGTTTTCATAATTGGTGCCTATTTCTTTGAGAATAGAAACAATTTTGTTGGGTTGCACACGATATAGCAAAGTAACTTCCGTTTTCACGGTAAGACCTTCTTTGGTGGGCAAATCAGCAGTTACGGTGAAGTTGGTGGTGCGAGTAGGTACTTTAATCATTGTCGTTGTAAATGGATTGATTAGGTAAAAGCCACTATTCAGTGTTCTTTCACGCAATTTACCGAAACGGCGGCGGTAACCTACTTCATCTTGACGGATAGTTACACAGGCACTCAATACAGAAAAGGACAAAAAAATAAGAAAAAATCGCTTCATTTGGAGTATGATTTAGGTTTCATTTCTAAAACTTCTCTGGGTTCTAAATGTTTTTTCTTGGAGTAAAATTGTTTGTGTTCTTTTGCAAGCCTTTTATTAGCTTTGCAGGAAATCTTGATTTTATGCTTTTTTTACCTCAACCTTCTGAAAAAATTTTCACTACGATTGATTTGCCAGCTTCCAAAAGTGAAAGCAACCGAGTGCTTATTATAGAGGCTCTTGCCAAGTGGCAATACGTACAGAAAAAACTTGCTTTGCCCAAATATTCTATTCAGAATATTTCAGATGCTCGCGATACCAAAATTTTACAAAATTTACTCAAAAGTACAGCACCAAGGCTCAATGTACAAGATGCAGGAACAACAATGCGTTTCCTGACAGCCTTTTGTGCTGTAACCAACCGAAAAGCCATTTTAGAAGGCACTGAACGTATGCACCAAAGACCTATTGGTATTTTGGTAGAGGCTCTACAAGAGCTGGGAGCAGAAATCAATTATTTAGGAGGAAAAGGCTTTCCACCCTTACAAATTCAGGGTTTTCAGCAAAAGAAAAATAGCATTTCCATTCGTAGTGATGTGAGCAGTCAGTTTGTTTCGGCTTTGTTGATGATTGCACCTGTTATGAAAAATGGCTTGCAAATAACTTTGCAAAACAAAGTAAGTTCTTTACCCTATATCAAAATGACACTTTCTTTAATGAAAAACTTTGAAGTAGAAAGTAAGTGGAATGAAAATATTGTTACAATTCAGCCACAACTTTATCAGATGAAAGATTTTGCAATAGAAGCAGACTGGTCGGCGGCGAGCTATTGGTATAGTGTAGCTACACTGGCAAAGGAGGCAGAAATTTTTTTACCTTACCTCAAAAAAAATTCTTTACAAGGGGATAGTCAGATTGCTACCATAATGGAATTTTTTGGTATAAAAACTTTTTACGAAAAAAATGGTGTTAGAATCTGCAAGATAGGTGAGCCCGAGACAAATTTTTTTGAATACGATTTCAGTAACCAGCCTGATTTGGCACAAACCCTTGTAGCTTTGTGTGTTGGAAAAAACATAACACTGATAGCCAAAGGCGTAGAAAGTCTGAAAATCAAAGAAACTGACCGCTTGCAAGCCTTGCAAAATGAAGTCAGAAAGTTTGGTTTTCAATTTTATGAAATTGCTGAAAATACTTGGAAACTGGAAAAAGTAGAAGTATTAGACTTTTCAGAGGGAGCAGTGGATATAGCTACCTACCAAGACCATAGAATGGCAATGGCTTTCGCTCCGCTCAGCTATCGGTGTGCTTTACAAATAGAAAATCCAGAGGTAGTAGAAAAATCTTATCCTAACTTTTGGCAAGAATGGAAAAAGATAAATTGAGTGCCTATTGGCGGTAAGAAACAGGAAACAGGATTTAGAACATTAGATATTTAGACGTAGTAAAACTTTCACATTAAACGCTTGAACCTTTGAAATTTTGAACGTAAATAGTTACTTTTTTTTTTAATTTTGCGAGGCTAAACACTAACAAACAATGAAAACCTTATACATAGCTCGGCACGCTGAAGCCGAAAGTGGCTACAAAGACTTTGAGCGGGCATTGAGCCCCAACGGATACAAACAAGCAATGAACGTTGGAAAACAACTTTTTGAAAGAAATGCCAGAATTCAGCAGATTTGGGCAAGCTCTGCGGTGCGTACTCTTACCACGGCTCAAATTTTTGCAGAGCAAATACGCTTTGATAGCGATTTGATTCAGACCCAAGATGAACTATACAATGCCAGCCTTCGTATTTGGCTCAAACTTATTCAATCTTTTAATGATAACCACAAGGAAATCTTGATAGTAGGGCATAACCCTCATATTTCTTACCTTGTTGAATTTCTTACAGGTGATGTTTTTGAGGGACTAGGAACTTCTCATATCGCCGTAGTATATTCCTCTAAAAGTTGGAGGGAGTGGAGCGAAAAAGCAGTTAGTCTGGAAAGTATCATCAAGCCTATTGATGAGAATTTTGAAAAAATTTCTATTTGAAAAGCCATTTTTTGAAACATTTTCAAAAATTTTTACGTAAATAGAGTAGAGTATCTCATTTCCACTTTTAACCCTAAAAATTTATGAAAAAAAACTTGTTATTTCTCTTGATGGCTTTTGTCGTAGCCGCTTCTTGTAAGAAAAAGGAAGATGTGCCAACCCTTTCTGAAAAACAAAGACTGATTTTGGGCAAATGGCAACAATTGGAGGTCATAGATATCAATGCAGGAGGAAATAATCTTTTAGGACCTTGCGAGGTTGCCAATCCTACCGTGTTTGATTTCAGAACTGACGGCAGATGCTATGTAAGTAGCCCTAATAATTCTTGCTTTAACGACCCCAATCGCAATTCTCCTTATGCTATCAGTGCCGATGGAACTATTATTGTGATAGAGGGATTGCTTTACAACATTGAAACCCTCACCAATACTGAATTTATTTTTACTTTTGGCAATAGAAACAATCCAAGTTTTAGACAAAAGTGGAGAAAAATTCAGTAAAACAGAGGCTATAAAAGAAATCTCAAAAACGCTAAATCTTTTGCAAGATTTAGCGTTTTTCTTTGTAAAATGCTATCTTTGTACTCAATCCCCATACTACAAACCTATGTTCGTTGTTTATACTTCTTCGGCAGGTTCAGGAAAAACCTACACGCTCACCAAAGAATACTTGAAACTTGCTTTGGCAAGCTACGAAAGCGAAAATGGATTTAATCCACAATATTTTCGGAAAATTTTGGCAATTACTTTTACCAAAGATGCCGCCCAAGAAATGAAAAGCAGGGTGCTAACCAAACTGCTTGCTTTTTGGCAAAATCAGGATAAAGATTTACAAAATATCATAGCCCAAGAATTGGGTATTGATACAGAAACCTTACGCAAACGTGCCAAAGACGCTTTTGAGCAAATTATTTATCATTACTCTGATTTTTCCATCGGCACGATAGATAGCTTTACCAATAAGGTTATTTCTGCTTTTACACAAGAGTTAAATATTCCAAGTAGTTATGAACTGGACTTGGACACCAAAGCTCTTACGCATAATGCTGTTGATGAACTGATAGCGAAAGTAGGTAGCCAGCAGGCTGATGATGTAACGAACTTTTTGCTGGAATTTGTAAAAAATGAAGTAGAAAATGGCGAAAATTGGCGAAATATACATCATAAATTAGCTCAATTCACGGGGGAGTTGTATCAGGAACGCTCTCGTCCTATTGCTCGCAAACTTGCCCAAAAAGAACTGAAAAGCTATCACCAGTCTATCAAAGCTCTGGAAA